>JAEXBL010000334.1 GCA_023394015.1 Pseudomonadota bacterium
CGCAGAACAACCCGGTACCGGCCCGCGCCACCTCGCCTGACGGCGTGCTGCGCCCGGACGACTCCACCGCCGGCGGCACCCTGCCGCCCCTGCCGCATGGCGACGCGCCGACGCCAACGCCGGTGAGCCTGACATCCGGCGTGGTGACGCAGCCCAACCTGTCACTGACGCAGTCGGTGGCCCTAGGCGCCGTGTTTCAGCCGGGATCGACCGGGCGCTTCAGCTACAGCGTGGGCAACCAGGGGGCCGGCCCGACCAGCGCGCCCATCACCGTGCTGGCGCAACTGCCGGCCGGACTGAGCTTCACGGCCACGGGCACGGTCACCGTCAACGGCTGGACCTGCACCATCACCGACCCGACCCACGCCAGCTGCGCCAGTGCCAGCCCGCTGGCGGCCGGCAGCGCCAGCGCCTTCGAGCTGGATGTGCTGGTGGACGCCAGCGTCCCGGCCGGCAGCACGCTGGCTGCGCAGTCCAAGGCGTTTGGTGGCGGCGACACCGGCAAGCCCGATGCCAACGCCGGCGGCGTGGTCATCGGCGCCTGCGCCGACGACGGCAGCACCGTCACCGGCTGCGGCTTCGAGAACGTCATCGTGGCCGCAGCGGCCACGCCCGGGGGCGTGACCGCGGTGCCCACCTTGCAGCAATGGGCGCTGGCCCTGATGGTGCTGCTGATGCTGAGCGCCGCTGCACGGCGCCTGCCGCAGCGCGGGCGGCAAGGCAAGTAGAAAGCATCCGCCGCCCGAGCGGCACGGCGCAAGGCGCTGCCAGGGGCAGCCATGCTTGATCGGCCGGCGGGCCAAATGCGGGCATCGGCCGCCAGCGCGGTGCGGCGGCACTTCCTTGTTCCTTGATAGTGCCTGCCCTTTTGCACATGCGCCGGTGGCACAAAAGAACAACGCGGCCAAGGCCGCGTTGTTTCTGGCGAACGCATTACTCAGCCGCGGCGGCGCATCAGCAGCGGCAGCAGGCCCGACAGCAGCAGCAGTGCCCAGATGTGGAGCGTGGGCACGGCGTGCGTGCCGCTGCCGAGCGCACCCGGCATGGCCACGGCCAGTTGGGCTCGGTTGTTGTCGGTGATGGCCTCGGGCACCGCGCCAGTGCTTTGCACGGCCGTCACGTCCACGTCGATGGGGCCGGCCAGGGGCGTTGCCGCCGTCGCCACGAAGCTGCCCGTCACGCTGCCGCCGGCCGGCACGCCCCCGATGTTGGTGCAGACGATGCCCGGCGCCTGCGCGGTGCAGGGCAGGCCACCCAGCGACGCCGGGTCGACCGCCATGCCCGCCGGCAGGGCGATGGTGACCGTGCCGCTGGTGCTGTCCCGCCCGCCCTGGTTGGCGATGGTCACGGTGTAGGTGGCGGGTGCGCCGGGCGCGGGCGCGGTCGGGCCGCTGATACTGGGCACCAGGTCGGCCGGGGTGGCCACGGCCAGTTGCGCGGTGTTGTTGCTGGTGTTGACTTCGCCGGTGACGTTGCTGACGGCCACGCTGATGTCGCCGCTCTTGAACGCCGGATCGGGGATGACGGTGAAGCTGCCGCTGACCTCGCCGCTGCTGGCCGCCAGCGCACCAATGTCGCTGCACACGATGCCGGGCGCCTGGGCCGCGCACCCGGGCGGCAGCGCGGCCGCCGGGTCCAGCGCCAGTCCCGCCGGCAGCGTGAGGGTCACCTGGCCGTTGGTGCTGCCCGAGGCGCCCAGGTTGCGTATGGTCACGTGGTAGGTGGCGGGCACGCCCGGTGCAGGCGCGGCCGGGCCGGTGATGCCGGGGCTCAGATCGGGCTCGCGCGTGGACTGGTGGCAGGCCCCCGCGGGGTCGGTGGCGGCCTTCATGAAGGCCGCGGCGATTCGTTCAGGCTGATCTTTGGGATACAAGCTGCCCAAGTCTGGGTCCCCGAATTCCGACATGTCGGCCGTCAGGAACGCACAGGCACCGGCGCCCCCGTTCATGCGGGCATGCGGGATGAACAGGCCGTAGGCGCTGCTTCGGGTGGTGCTCGGCGGCAGCGCGGTGACGCCGTCTGGCAGATACAGCACGTTGTCGGCCGGCACGTTGGAGATGGTGGCGTAGTAGCGCCCGACCATCGGGTCAAGTGCCGTGAAGTCGGCGTGGTACAGCGACGACGTGTTCAGCCGGGATTTGATGTTTTCCGGGATGTTCCCGCTCGCCTGCATGCCCCAGGACGTGCCCTGGTCGAGGATTTCGAGCAGCGGCTTGAGGTTGCTGTCCTGATGACAGCAACCATCGCTGAAGATGAGGAAAGTCAGATCGGGACGCCCCAGGATGGCGTCCCGAAGCAGCTGGCGATGGTTCGCATGGATCCGGCCCTGGTTCCCTAACCCCGCGGTGAGAAGCACCACCACCTGCACGTCGTCGAGCTCCGCAGGGTCGATGGCAGTCGGGCTGCTGAGCCGATAGCGCCCATCCACGATGCCCCCCAGGTCGGCCGTCACAGGGTTGTTGGCAAAAGCATCGTAGGCGAGACCGATGGCCGGGCCAGAGGAGGTCGTGGACAGGACCAGCACCTTAGCCTGAACGCCCAGACCCAGCAACAAGAACAGCGCCAGCACAGCGCCACGCAACAAGTGTTTCATTCTTCTCTCCCTTGGCTACCCGGAAGACGCCGCCCGGCGCGGCATGCCCGCGCTGCCGCTTGGCTGAATACAGGCGACTCTCCCAGTCGAGGTTATTCTAGGATTCCAGGCCGCGCACGCCTACTCCAGGCAGCATCTGTGGGCCACGCGCTATCGCCGGCGCGCAAAAAAAACCGCAGCCCCATAAAGAGACTGCGGTTTTCGATGAAGCCTGAGCGGACTGTTCGAATCAGCCCTGGAAGGCCTTGAGCGCCGCGATGCGCTCTTCCATCGGCGGGTGGGTGGAGAACAGCTTGCCGATGTTGCCGGCAATGCCCATGGCGGCCAGGTTCTTGGGCATTTCCTGGCCGTCGGCGTGCATGCCGCCCAAGCGCGCCAGCGCCTTCATCATGGATTGCGGCTGGCCCATCAGCTGCGCGGCGCCGCGGTCGGCGCGGAATTCGCGCTGGCGCGAAAACCAGGCCACGATGATGCCGGCCAGCACGCCGAACAGGATGTCGAGCACGATGGTGGTGACGTAGTAGCCGATGCCGGGGCCGCTGCGGTTCTCGCCACGGCTGAGCGCCCCGTCGACGATGGAGCCGATCAGGCGGCTGGCAAACACCACGAAGGTGTTCATCACGCCCTGGATCAGCGCCATGGTGACCATGTCGCCATTGGCCACGTGCGCCACCTCGTGGCCGATGACGGCCTCGACCTCCTCGCGCGTCATGCCGCGCAGGAGGCCGGTGGAGACGGCCACCAGGGCCGAGTTCTTGAACGCGCCGGTGGCGAAGGCGTTGGGCTCGCCCTCGTAGATGCCGACTTCGGGCATGCCGATGCCGGACTGGTCGGCGAACTTGCGCACGGTCTCGACGATCCAGGCCTCGTCCGCGTTGGCGGGCTGGTTGATGACCTTCACGCGCATGCTCATCTTGGCCATGGACTTGCTCATCAAGAGCGAGATGATGGCGCCGGAGAAGCCGACGACCAGCGAGAAGATCATGAGCTGGCCGGTGTTGGTGCCGGTATAGCGGCCCACACCGAGCAGGCTGGTGACGATGCCCACCACCACCATCACGGCGATGTTGGTGAGGACGAACAGGAGGATTCGCTTCATGCTTGGCCTTGTGTGCTGGAGGAAACGCCCGCCGGTGCGGCGGGCAGCAAGCGCTTAGATGGGGTCATGGTCAAAAGTTCCAAGGTTGGCCGATGTTCACAGCGGCGCGCGGTCGATGGCCGACAGCGGCGCGTTGATGTCGAACACGCGGGCGCGGATGTCGGCAAAGCCCATGCCCTGCAGGCGCGCGGTGTGCATCTCCAGGTAGGCGCGGGCGCTGGCCGCGTCCTCGAACAGGTAGACGCCGCCGGCCGTTTTTTCGGCGGCGTTCTCGGTCCAGATCTTCCAGATCAGGCCCGGCTCGCGCGCGATCGACTCGGCCAGCTCGCGCAGCATCTGCGCGGCCTCGGCCCCGAACGGGCCCGGCGACGGGAAATCGACTTGCAGCAGCACGGGCATGGCCTGTTCTCCTTGTGGCGGCGCGGGAAATCGCTCAGCCCGCCACCTTAACGCAAAAGCGTGACCGGCCGCGCCTGCCCGCTGCCCTGAAGCCTGGCGTCGTCGGTGCGATGATCGGCCCCGGGCCCGCGCTGCGCGCCGCCTTCGGAGAACACGCCATGACCACCACCCTCGCCTGGCTCGACCGCCTGACGGCCATCGACACCACCAGCCGCCTCAGCAACCTCGGCCTGATCGAGATGGTGCGCGACGCGCTCAGGGCCCAGGGGCTCGCGCCCTGGCTGAACCTGAACGCCGAGGGCACCAAGGCCAACCTGTTCTGCACCCTGCCGACGCAAGACGGCGGCACCCAGGGCGGCATCGCCCTGTCGGGCCACACCGACGTGGTGCCGGTGGACGGCCAGGCCTGGACCAGCGACCCGTTCAGGCTGACCGAGCGCGACGGCCGGCTGTACGCCCGCGGCGCCTGCGACATGAAGGGCTTCATCGCCGCCGCGCTGGCGCTGGTGCCCGAGTTCCTGGCCCTGCCCCGGCAAAAGCCGCTGCACCTGGCACTGTCCTACGACGAGGAGGTGTTCTGCCTGGGCGCGCCCTTCATGCTGGCCGAGCTGCAGCAGCGCGGCATCCAGATCGACGGCTGCGTGGTGGGCGAGCCGACGTCGATGAAGCCGGTGGTGGCGCACAAGGGCCTGAACCTGTACCGCTGCCGCGTGCATGGCCGGGCGGCGCATTCCTCGCTCACGCCGCAGGGCTGCAACGCCATCGAATACGCCGCGCGCCTGATCTGCCACATCCGCGACGTGGCCGAGGCCTGGCGCGCCCAGGGGCCGTTCGACGAGCATTACGACGTGCCCTACAGCACCATCACCACCAACCAGATCAGCGGTGGCATCGCCGTCAACACCATCCCCGAGGCCTGCGAGTTCAGCTACGAGTTCCGCAACCTGCCGCTGCAACCCTGGCAGGACATCCAGGCCGGCATCGAGCGCTACGTGAACGACGAGTTGCTGCCGCGCATGCGTCGCGAGTTCCCCGCCGCGCGCATCGAGCTGGAGCGCGCCGCCGGCGCCCCCGGGCTGGAAGCCAGCGAGCAGGCCGCCATCACCCAGCTGGTGCGCGCGCTCACGCAGGACCGCAGCACGCGCAAGGTCGCCTACGGCACCGAGGCCGGGCTGTTCCAGGGCATTGGCATCCCCACCGTGGTGTGCGGGCCGGGCTCGATCGAGCAGGCGCACAAGTCGGACGAGTTCGTCGAGACCGAGCAGCTGGCGCAGTGCGAGAAGTTCCTGCGGCAACTGGCGGCCACGCTGTGAGGCGGCGCGCCGCGTGAACGCCTCCGCGCCCCTGATCGACGCCCTGTGCCGCCGGCTCGGCCAGGGCACCGAGTGCATCGAAACCCACATCTCCTGGCTGCTGCTGGCCGGCGACGACGCCTACAAGCTGAAGAAGCCGCTGACGCTGGACTTTCTCGATTTCGGCACCCTGGCGCAGCGCCGCGCCGCCTGCGAGGAAGAGCTGCGCATCAACCGCCGCAGCGCGCCCGATCTTTACCTGGCGGTGCTGCCCGTCACCGGCACGCCCGCCACGCCGCGCCTGGGCGGCGACCCGGCCCAGGCCATCGAATGGGCGGTGCACATGCGCCGCTTTCCGGCCGACGCGCTGCTGGCCGACCGCGCCGCAGAGGGCCGGCTGCGGCCCGGGCACATCGACGCGCTGGCGCACGAGGTGGCCCGCTTCCAGGCCCGGGCCGAGGTCGCCGCGCCCGACAGCCCCTGGGGCCACGCCGCCGATCTGGCGCGCCTGGCCCAGGACAACTTTGCGCCGCTTTTCGGCCTGCAGCACCCGCCCGATGAGCGCGAACAGCTACGAAAATTGCAGCAGTGGACGGCCGCCGAAGGCGAGCGCCTCGGCACCCTGATGGCCGCGCGCCGCGCCGAAGGGCGCGTGCGCGAGGGCCATGGCGACCGGCACCTGGGCAACCTGCTGTGGCTGGATGGCCGCGCGCGCCTGTTCGACGCCATCGAATTCAACCCGCGCCTGCGCTGGATCGACGTGGCGACCGACATCGCCTTTCTGTTCATGGACCTGCACGCCCACGGCCGGCCCGATCTGGCCTGGCGCTTTCTCAACGCCTGGCTGGAGCACAGCGGCGACCACGGCGCCCTGCCGCGCCTGCCCTACGACGCCGTCTACCGCGCCCTGGTGCGCGCCAAGGTGGCGGCGCTGCGCGCAGGCCAGTGCGCCGGCGATGCCGAGCGCCGGCAGGCCGCGCAAGAGGCCGCACGCTACGTGCGGTTGGCGGCCGCGTTGGCCGCGCCGCGCCGGCCCTGGCTGGCGCTGACGATGGGCGTCAGCGGCTCCGGCAAGAGCAGCCAGACGCAGGCGCTGATCGAGCAGCGCCGCCTGGTGCGCGTGCGCGCCGACGTGGAGCGCAAGCGCCTGTTCGGCCTGGCGCCCGAAGCCAGCAGCGCTGGCGTGCCCGGCAGCATCTACGGCGAGGCCACCAGCGACCGCGTGTTCGACCGCCTGCTGGGCGTGGCGCGCGGCGCGCTGCAGGCCGGCCAGCCGGTGCTGGTCGACGCCACCTTCATCCGCCACGCCCGCCGCGCGCCCTTCATCGCGCTGGCCGAGTCGCTCGGCGTGCCCTGGCGCATCCTGGCCTTCGACGCCCCGCCCGAGCTGCTGCGCCAGCGCGTGCGCCAGCGCCAGGCCGCCGGCGGCGATGCCTCGGAAGCCGACGTGGCGGTGCTGGCCAGCCAGCTGGCCAACCGCGAGCCGCTGACGCCCGAGGAAGCGGCGCATGCGCTGCGGATCGACACCCGCGAAGCGGTGGATTGGGCGGCGTGGGACGCGGCGCTGCCGGCCGACTAAGCGCCATCAACACCAGCGCTGCCGGCGCCGGATGGACCCGCACCCGCATCCGGCCCAGCCCGCCGCGCCGGCCGGAACACCGTGGCGTCGTCGTAGAACGCCGGCGCCTCGTTCGCCGCCCACCAGCCCGGCACGCCCAGCAGCGGCAACGGCGCGAAGGGCTTGGGCGCCAGCCGGTCGGCGCTGGCCCAATCGGCCAGCCAAGCGTCGGCCGCTTCTACCGTGGCGATGGTTTCCGGCACCCACAGCACGTGCGCCGTGATGGACTTGTAGGGCGCCACCAGCTTTTCCAGCGCCGCGTGGCCGAACACCCACAGCCGCGCCTGGCCCCACAGCGGGCGCAGCGGGCCGAACAGCTCGGCCCAGCGGCGCGCGGCCAGCGCCTGCCACAGCGCCTCGGGCGCGGCCAGCAGGGCGCCGCTTTCGTCGAACAGGGTGACAGCGTCGCGCACCGGCCCGCGCGTGGCGCGCACGCCGTCGCGGGCGATCTCGGCGTGCTGCAAGGCGTTGAGCCGCCGCTTGGCCTGCG
This sequence comes from Pseudomonadota bacterium, assembly GCA_023394015.1. GTDB lineage: Bacteria > Pseudomonadota > Gammaproteobacteria > Burkholderiales > Burkholderiaceae_C > Ottowia. Next base: position 7,492 of record JAEXBL010000334.1, read on the forward strand.
GAAAGCGCCCCCAGATCAGGCCGTTCAGAAAGTCGTGCAGGTTGTCGCGCGTGGGCACGGCCCCCTGCGTGAAGATGAAGTGCTCATACGCCTGCCCCTCGGGCAGCGCCGACTGCGGCACGAAGCGCACCGGCGC
>JAEXBL010000467.1 GCA_023394015.1 Pseudomonadota bacterium
CACCCAGGCCTTCGGCGCGCTGCAGGCCGTGTTCGAGCGGCACGACGTGCTGGTGTCGCCCACGGTGTCCGCGCCGCCGCTGCCGGTGGAGCAGGACCCCAACGGCATCGTCGAGATCGCCGGCAAGCCGGCCGGCACCATCCGCGGGGCCTGGTATCCGTACACCTATCCCATGAACCTCACGGGCCATCCGGCGCTGTCCATGCCTTGCGGTCGTTCGCCGGGCGGCTTGCCGATAGGCCTGCAGCTTTGCGGCCGCTGGCACGAAGACACCCGGCTGCTGGGCGTGGCCGCAAGGCTGGAGCGCCTGCTCGCCGGCTAGCGGAGCGCCGCCCGCCGCCGCCATTGGGTTGCGGGGCACAAACGGCCTGCAACGCCAGTCTTCATGCGGGTCTGTCTATGGCGCGGGCGGCTGTGCTATTGTCTTTAACCGGCTGGCTGCGATCATCACTGCGCGGCCAAGCCGGCGATGACGCGGTCCGAGGCTACCTCCTTGGGCGGCGTCCGTGGCAAAAATAAACGCATGACACGATCAAGCGTGGAGACATTACATGAGCCAGTACGGGCCATTGAAGTTGCACGTCCCGGAGCCCACGGGGCGGCCGGGTTGCAAGACCGACTTTTCCTATCTACGCCTGTCGCCGGCCGGCGACGTGCCCAAACCCCCCATTGACGTTGCCGCGGTCGACACCGGCGGGCTGGCCTACAGCCTGATACGGGTCATCGACGACGAAGGCCGCGCCGTCGGTCCGTGGGCGCCGGAGGTCAGCGACGATCTGCTGCGCGCCGGCATGCGGACCATGCTGAAGACGCGCATCTTCGACGGGCGCATGCTGACCGCGCAGCGCAAGAAGAAGATCTCGTTCTACATGCAGAGCCTGGGCGAGGAGGCCATAGGCTCGGCGCATGCGCTGGCGCTGGAACAGGGCGACATGTGCTTTCCGACGTACCGCCAGCAGAGCATCCTGCTGGCGCGCGACGTCTCGCTGGTCACCATGATGTGCCAGCTCATGTCCAACGAGCGCGATCCGCTCAAGGGCCGCCAGCTGCCGGTGATGTACTCGGACCGCGAGCGCGGCTTCTTCAGCATCTCGGGCAACCTGGCCACGCAGTTCATCCAGGCGGTGGGTTGGGGCATGGCCTCGGCCATCAAGGGCGACACGCGCATAGCCTCCGGCTGGATCGGCGACGGCGCCACGGCCGAGGCCGACTTCCACACCGCGCTGACCTTCGCCCATGTGTACCGCGCGCCGGTGATCCTGAACGTGGTCAACAACCAGTGGGCCATTTCCACCTTCCAGGCGATCGCCGGCGGCGAAGGCGCCACCTTCGCCGGCCGCGGCGTGGGCTGCGGCATCGCTTCGCTGCGGGTGGACGGCAACGATTTCCTGGCCGTGTATTCGGCCTCGCGCTGGGCCGCCGAACGCGCCCGCCGCAACCTGGGCCCGACCCTGATCGAATGGGTCACCTACCGGGCCGGTCCGCACTCCACTTCCGACGATCCTTCCAAGTACCGCCCCGGCGACGACTGGAGCCACTTCCCGCTGGGCGATCCGATCGAGCGCTTCAAGAAGCACCTGATCCTGCGCGGCATCTGGTCCGACGCCGAGCACGACGCCGTGCGCGCCGAACTCGACGCCGAGATCCTGGCCGCCCAGAAGGAAGCCGAAAGCTACGGCACGCTGGTCGACGGCCACGTCCCCAGCGCCGCCAGCATTTTCGAAGACGTGTACAAGGACATGCCGGAGCACCTGCGCCGGCAGCGCCAGCAGCTCGGAGTCTGACCATGGCAATCGATAACAAAATCGGTCCGGCGTCCGCGTCGATGACCATGATCCAGGCTTTGCGCTCGGCCATGGATGTCATGCTCGAGCGCGACAACAACGTCGTGGTGTTCGGGCAGGACGTGGGCTACTTCGGCGGCGTGTTCCGCTGCACCGAAGGCCTGCAGGCCAAGTACGGCAGCTCGCGCGTGTTCGACACCCCCATCTCCGAAGGCGGCATCGTCGGCGTGGCGGTGGGCATGGGCGCGTACGGGCTGCGGCCCGTGTGCGAGATCCAGTTCGCCGACTACTTCTATCCGGCCTCGGACCAGATCGTGTCTGAAGCCGCGCGCCTGCGCTACCGCTCGGTGGGCGAGTTCATTGCGCCTATGACCATCCGCATGCCTTGCGGCGGCGGCATCTACGGCGGGCAGACGCACAGCCAGAGCCCCGAGGCAATGTTCACGCAGGTCTGCGGGCTGCGCACGGTGATGCCGTCCAACCCGTACGACGCGAAGGGGCTGTTGATCGCCGCCATCGAGAACGACGATCCGGTGATCTTCCTGGAACCCAAGCGGCTCTACAACGGCCCGTTCGACGGCCACCACGACCGGCCGGTGACGGCATGGTCGAAGCATCCGTTGTCGGAGACGCCGGAGGGCCACTACACCATGCCTCTCGGCAAGGCCGAGGTGCGGCGCGAGGGCTCGGCCGTTACCGTGCTCGCCTACGGCACCATGGTCTACGTCGCCAAGGCGGCGGCGCAGGACACCGGCATCGACGCCGAGGTGATCGACTTGAGGACACTGGTGCCGCTCGACCTCGACACCGTCGTCGCCTCGGTGAAGAAGACCGGCCGCTGCGTCGTCGTCCACGAGGCGACGCTGACTTCCGGCTTCGGCGCGGAGCTGGCCGCGCTGGTGCAGGAGCACTGCTTCTGGCACCTCGAAGC
>JAEXBL010000472.1 GCA_023394015.1 Pseudomonadota bacterium
GTGGATGCCCGACTTTCTGGCCGTGGTGCTGGTGTTCTGGAGCGTGCACCAGCCGCGCCGCGTGGGGCTGACGGCGGCCTTCATCTTCGGGCTGGTGCTGGACGTGCACCAGGCCTCGCTGCTGGGCCAGCACGCGCTGGCCTACACGGTGCTGATCTACTGGGCCATCATGATCCACCGGCGCATCCTGTGGTTCTCGGTGCCGGGCCAGGCGCTGCAGTTGCTGCCCTTGTTCGCGCTGGCGCACGCCATTACCATCTTGCTGCGCCTGATCGGCGGCGCCATGTTTCCCGGCTGGCCGGTGCTGCTGGGGCCGGTGCTGGAAGCCGCGCTGTGGCCCTTTGTCAGCGCGCTGCTGCTGGCGCCGCAACGGCGTGCCCCCAACCCCGATGCCAACCGACCGTTGTGAGCCACCCTGTTGACCGGCGCTGGCGCGCCATGATTTCGGCTTCGCCATCTATGACGGCGCAGCCGCACCCCGGTGGCCCGGGCCATGCGCCCGCAGGGCGCGTCATCGCCGGCCGCAGGCCAAGGTCATGCGCCGCAGGCGCGGTCATTCGTCATCGGCCATGACCGAGATCCGCAACCTCGACGCCGAGCTGATGCGCTTTCGCATCCGCCTGGCCGTGGTGGCGCTGGCGGTGCTGCTGGGCTTCGGGCTGGTGGCCTGGCGGCTGTACCAGCTGCAGGTGCTGCGCCACGACGAGCTGGCCCACCGCGCCGAGACCAACCGCACGGCGGTGGTGCCCATCGTGCCGCACCGCGGCGAAATCCTCGACCGCAACGGCGTGGTGCTGGCCACCAACTACCGCGCCTACACGCTGGAGCTCACGCCCTCGCGCCTGGGCCGCCCTGTGGCCGAGGCCATCGACGCCATCGCCCAGGTGGTGGAGGTCACGCCGCGCGACCGGCGGCGCTTTCAGCGCCTGCTGGAGGACTCGCGCAACTTCGAGTCGCTGCCGATCCGCCTGCGCCTGTCCGACGAGGAAGTGGCGCGCTTCGCCGCCCAGCGCTACCGCTTCCCGGGCGTGGAGATCAAGGCGCGGCTGTTCCGCCACTACCCGCTGGGCGAGACCGGCGCCCACGTGGTGGGCTACATCGGCCGCATCAACCAGCGCGAGAAGGAGCGCATCGAGGACTCCGACGACGCGGCCAACTACCGCGGCACCGACCACATCGGCAAGCTCGGCGTGGAAGCCAGCTACGAGAAAGTGCTGCACGGCACCACCGGCGTCGAGCAGATGGAAACCTCGGCCGGCGGCTACGCCGTGCGCAGCCTGGCCAACCACCCGGCCACGCCGGGCGATTCGGTTCGGCTGTCGATCGACATCCACCTGCAGCACCTGGTCGAGCAGATGTACGGCGAGCGGCGCGGCGCGCTGGTGGCCATCGACCCCAGCAATGGCGAGATCCTGGCCTTCGTCAGCAAGCCCACCTACGACCCCAACCTGTTCGTCGAAGGCATCGACCACGAGACCTGGGACGAGCTGAACAACTCCATCGACAAGCCGCTGCTCAACCGCGCGCTGCGCGGCACCTACCCACCCGGCTCGACCTACAAGCCCTTCATGGGCCTGGCCGCCCAGGAGCCCGGCAAGCGCGCGCCCGGCCCCGTCATCATGGCCCGCGGCTCCAGGACCTTTGCCGGCCACACCTTCCGCTCCGGCCACGCGCTGGGCGCGGTCGATCTGCACCGCAGCATCGTCAAGTCCAGCAACGTGTACTACTACATGCTGGCCAACGACATGGGCGTCAACGCCATCCACGACTTCATGAAGCCGCTGGGCTTCGGCCAGCCCACCGGCATCGACATCCCGGGCGAAACCCGCGGCGTACTGCCCTCCACCGACTGGAAGCGCAACACCTACAGGCGGCCCGAGCAGCAGCGCTGGTACGCCGGCGAAACCATCTCGCTGGGCATCGGCCAGGGCTACAACAACTTCACCATGCTGCAGTTGGCCAGCGCCACCGCCACCCTGGCCGCCGGCGGCGTGCGCCACGTGCCGCACCTGGTCAAGGCGCGGCAGGACGCCGTCAGCCAGCAGGTCAGCGACGTGCCGCAACCGCCCGGCCAGGACCTGGGCTACCGGCGCGACAACGTGGACCGCGTGCTGCGCGCCATGGTCGGCGTGACGCTGGAAGGCACCTCGCGCGGCGTGTTTGCCGGCGCGCCCTACCTGTCGGGCGGCAAGACCGGCACCGCGCAGGCCGTCAGCATCGGCCAGAAGAGCCGCTACAACGCCGCCAAGCTGGCCGAGCACCAGCGCGACCACTCGCTGTACATCGCCTTCGCGCCGGCCGAGCAGCCGCGCATCGCCGTGGCCGCCATCGTCGAGAACGCCGGCTTTGGCGCCGCCCACGCCGCGCCCCTGGTGCGCCGGGTGATGGACTACTGGCTGGCCGGCCTGTACCCCAGCGAGGCCGACATCGCCGCCCTGCAGCGCGGCCAGGCCACCGCGCCCATCGGCACGCCGCGCCGCGTGGCCGACGTGCTGCAGCACAGCGGCCCGCTGGCGCCCTGAGCGCGCGCGCCCAAGCTCAGTGCGCCGCTTGGGCGCGGTCGGTCACGGCGCCCATGCAGCCTGGCTATGAAGCCAATAAATACTATTGAATTACCCTAATCATTAAACACTTCTATCATGCGGTCAGCGCATCCCGCTGCTGTTCTTCTCACCCCCACGACTGCAAAGGAAGCCCCATGACCGACGACACCAAGAAGTGCCCCGTGACCCACCTGACCACCGACTTCGGTGCGCCCGTGCCCACCAACCGCGACAGCCTCACCGCCGGCCCGCGTGGCCCGCTGCTGGCGCAGGTCGTGTGGCTGCAGGAGAAGCTGGCCAACTTCGTGCGCGAGGTCGTTCCCGAGCGCCGCATGCACGCCAAGGGCTCGGGCGCCTTCGGCACCTTCACCGTCACGCACGACATCACCAAGTACACCCGCGCCAAGATCTTCAGCGAGGTCGGCAAGCAGACCGAGATGTTCGCCCGCTTCACCACCGTGGCCGGCGAGCGCGGCGCCGCCGACGCCGAGCGCGACATCCGTGGCTTCGCCCTCAAGTTCTACACCGAGGAGGGCAACTGGGACATGGTCGGCAACAACACGCCGGTGTTCTTCATCCGCGACCCGCGCCAGTTTCCCGACCTGAACAAGGCCGTCAAGCGCGACCCGCGCACCAACCTGCGCAGCCCCACCAACAACTGGGACTGGTGGACCCTGGTGCCCGAGGCGCTGCACCAGGTCACCGTGGTCATGAGCGACCGCGGCATCCCCAAGAGCTACCGCCACATGCACGGCTTCAGTTCGCACACCTACAGCTTCTGGAACAAGGATGGCGAGCGCTTCTGGGTCAAGATGCACTTCCGCACCCAGCAGGGCATCCAGAACCTGACCGACGCCGAGGCCGAGGCCCTCGTCGGCAAGGACCGAGAAAGCCATGGCCGCGACCTCTACGAAGCGATCGAGCGCGGCGACTTCCCCAAGTGGACCATGTACGTGCAGGTCATGCCCGAGGCCGACGCCGAGAAGTACCACCTGCACCCGTTCGACCTGACCAAGGTCTGGTACAAGGGCGACTACCCGCTGATCGAGGTCGGCGAGTTCGAGCTGAACCGCAACCCCGAGAACTTCTTCGCCGACGTCGAGCAGGCCGCCTTCGCCCCCAGCAACCTGGTGCCCGGCATCGGCGCCAGCCCCGACCGCATGCTGCAGTCGCGCCTGTTCAACTACGCCGACGCACAGCGCTACCGCCTGGGCACCAACTACCAGCAGATCCCGGTGAACAAGGCGCGCTGCCCGGTGCACAGCAACCACCGCGACGGCATCGGCCGCGTGGACGGCAACTACGGCGGCCTGCCGCACTACGAGCCCAACAGCTTCGGCCAGTGGCAGGGCCAGCCCGAATTCGCCGAGCCGCCGCTGAAGATCACTGGCGACGCCAGGCACTGGAGCTTCCACGAGGACGACGACAACTACTTCGAGCAGCCGCGCAAGCTGTTCCAACTGATGACGCCCGAGCAGCAGCAGGTGCTGTTCGACAACACCGCGCGCAACATGGGCGACGCGCCCGAGTTCGTCAAGTTCCGCCACATCCGCAACTGCCATGCCTGCGACCCCGCCTACGGCGCTGGCGTGGCCAAGGCGCTGGGGCTGGACCTGCAGAAGGCGCTGGCCTCGAAGATGGACGATCCGATGTACGGCAACCCGCTGGTGCCGCTGCCGGCCTGAGGGCGGGCTAGCGATGAAGTGATCCAGCCGCCGACGCTTGCTGGGCAAGCATCGGCGGGCATCAGGACCGTGGCAAAACAAAAAAAGCCTTGGCTGTGACCAAGGCTTTTTTCATCGAGGCGACCCTGCAAAAAAAGGAGCGTCATTTGGCGCGGCTGGCGGGGATCGAACCCACGACCCTCGGCTTCGGAGGCCGATACTCTATCCACTGAGCTACAGCCGCACTGGCAAAGGCGGGATTATCCCTGATTGCGCGGCGCCAGGCCGATGCCCTGCAAGTAGGCCGGCACCGCCACCCGCGCAATGGCCTGCAAATCGAAGCGGCCGGGCGCCAGCAGCCAGCCATTGACCAGGCCGTGCACCATGGCGTGCAGGCCCTCGGCCAGCACGCTGGCGGGCGCGCCCAGCGACTGCCCGCGCAAGGCGGCCGCGCGCTCGAACACCTGGGCCACCAGCGCCACGTTGTCACGGTCGATGCGCACATGGCGCTCGCGCACCGGCCACAGGTCCTCGACGTGCTCGACCATCAGGGTGGCGATGCTCAGCACGCGCTGGGTGCGCTCGTCGGTGGCGATGCGCTGCAGTGCCTGGTACAGGCGCGCCAGCAGGGTGTCGATGGGATCACCCGGCGCCTGCGCGGCGCCCGCCAGTTCGGACTCCAGCGGCAGCGTCACGCGCTCCATCATGGCGTTGAACAGGTCCACCTTGTCCTTGAAGTGCCAGTAGACGGCGCCGCGCGTCACGCCGGCGGCGCGCGCAATGTCGGCCAGCGAGGTGCGCGACACGCCGCGCTCGCCGAACAGGCCCTCGGCGGCGTCCAGCAAGGCTTCGCGCGTGGCCAGCGCATCCTGCTTGGTGCGTCGCGCCATGGGGTCAGGCCGTCGGGCAGATCATCCACATGGGGTGCCAGTCTATCACATACCTTCACGAATGTATGTACAATGCCGCGCTTTGCTGACCCCAAGCCGCGCGGGGGCAGTGGCCAACAGGCAAACAGTCCGCCGCCGCGTTACGCTTGGCGCTTTGCCTGGTTTGGCCCGCTGGTTCGCAGAACGGGCCCCAGGCCCGTGCCGAGACCGCTCCGCCCGCCTCGCCCATTCCGACCGAGAACCCTCATGCCCGACCCATCTGTCGTTCGCCCCCGCCTGTCGCAACGCCTGTTGCCCGCCGCTGCCAGCGCGCTGCTGGCCCTGTCCATGGCCGCCTGTGGCGACAAGAAGGAAGCCGCCGGCCCCGGGGGGGCGGGCGGCGCCATGCCGCCGCCCGAGGTGGGCGTGGTCACGGTGCAGCCGGGCACGGTGGCGCTGACGACCGAGCTGCCAGGCCGGCTGGAGCCGTCGCGCATCGCGCAGGTGCGCGCGCGCGCCACCGGCATCCTGCAAAAGCGCGTGTTCACCGAGGGCAGCGACGTGCGCGCCGGGCAGCTGCTGTACCGCATCGACGCGGCGCCCTACCAGGCGGCGCAGCAAAGCGCGCAGGCGCAGCTGGCGCAGGCCCAGGCGCAGCTGGCCAATGCCAGCGCCATGGTCACGCGCTACCGCCCGCTGGTGGCGGCCAACGCGGTGAGCCAGCAGGAGTTCGACGCCGCCGTGGCGGCCGAGAAGGCGGCGCAGGCGCAGGTGGCCGCTGGCCGCGCCGCCGTGCGCACGGCCGGCATCAACCTGGACTACGCGACGGTGACGGCGCCGATCTCGGGCCGCATCGGCCGGTCGCTGGTGACCGAGGGCGCGCTGGTGAGCGCGCAAGAGGGCACGCAGCTGGCGGTGATCCAGCAGATCGACCCGCTCTACATCAACATCACGCAGTCGGCCAGTGAGGTGCTGAAGCTGCGCCAGTCGCTGCAGGGCGGCGAAGTGGCGCGCGCCAACGGCAGCGCCAGGGTGAGCGTGCTGCTGGAAAACGGCCAGGCCTACGGGCAGACGGCGCGCTTTCTGTTTACCGACCTGAGCGTCGACCCCGCCACCGGCCAGGTGAACCTGCGCGCCGAGTTGCCCAACCCCGGCGGCCTGCTGCTGCCGGGCATGTACGTGCGGGTGCGGGTAGAGCAGGCGCAGATCGACCACGCCATCCTGCTGCCGCAGCAGGCCGTCACCCGCGGCAACCAGGGCGACAGCGTGCTGGTGGTGGCTGCCGACGGCAGCGTGGCGCCGCGCCCGGTCAAGATCGGCGGCGCCCAGGGCCAGCAGTGGATCGTCACCGACGGCCTGCAGCCCGGCGAGCAGGTGTTGGTGGAAGGCGCCATGAAGCTGATGATGGGCGCCAAGGTGGTCAAGCCCGTGCCGTGGCAGCCCAAGCAGGCGCCGGCCCAGGCGGCGCAGGCCGCGCCCGAGGCGGCCGCGTCCGCGGCAGCACCCGCGGCTTCGGCGGCTTCGCGCTGACAGGACGGCACGCATGGCCAAGTTCTTCATCGACCGACCCATCTTCGCCTGGGTCATCGCCCTGTTCATCATGGTGGCGGGCGCGATCTCCATCACGCAGCTGCCGATTGCACAATACCCCAGCGTGGCGCCGCCCACCATCGTGCTGACGGCGGCCTACCCCGGCGCCTCGGCCCAGACCATGGAAGAGGCGGTGCTGTCCGTCATCGAGCGCGAGATGAACGGCGCGCCCGGCCTGGCCTACATGGAGGCGGTGGCGCAGGCCGACGGCAGCGGCACGCTGACGCTGAGCTTCGAGCCCGGCACCAACGCCGACCTGGCGCAGGTGGAGGTGCAGAACCGCCTCTCGCGCGCCACGCCGCGCCTGCCCACCAGCGTGGTGCAGCAGGGCGTGCGGGTGGACAAGTCGCGCGCCAACTTCCTGCTGTTCACGGTGCTGTCCTCGTCCGACCCCGACTTCGACATCAACGCGCTGAGCGACTACGCCTCGCGCAACGTGGTGCCCGAACTGCAGCGCCTGCCCGGCATCGGCCAGGTGCAGCTGTTCGGTGCCGAGCGCGCCATGCGGGTGTGGATCGACCCGGCCAAGCTGCAGAGCTACAGCCTGTCGCCGGCCGACGTGGCCAACGCCATCGCGCAGCAGAACGCCCAGGTGTCGGCCGGCAGCATCGGCGCGCTGCCGCTGACCGCTGGCCAGACCATGAACGCCACCGTGGTGGTGCCGGGGCAGATCGCCACGGTGGAGCAGTTCGGCAACATCACCCTGCGCGCCAACACCGACGGCAGCAGCGTGCGCCTGCGCGACGTGGCGCGCGTCGAGCTGGGCGCGCAAAGCTATGCCACCGCCGCCCGCCTGAACGGCCAGCCGGCGGCCGGCATGGGCGTGCAGCTGTCGACCACCGGCAACGCGCTGGCCGCCGCCAAGGCGGTGCGCGAGCGCATGACCGAGCTGGAGCGCTACTTCCCCGCCGGCGTCAGCTGGGCCATCCCCTACGACTCGTCGGAGTTCGTGCGCATCTCCATCACCGAGGTGGTCAAGACGCTGCTGGAGGCGGTGGCGCTGGTGTTCCTGGTGATGTTCCTGTTCCTGCAGAACTGGCGCTACACCATCATTCCCACCATCGTGGTGCCGGTGGCGCTGCTGGGCACCTTTGCCGCGCTGCTGGCCTTCGGCATGTCGATCAACGTGCTGACCATGTTCGGCATGGTACTGGTGATCGGCATCGTGGTGGACGACGCCATCGTGGTGGTCGAGAACGTCGAGCGCATCATGAGCGAGGAAGGCCTGCCGCCGCTGCAGGCCACGCGCAAGGCCATGGGGCAGATCTCGGGCGCCATCATCGGCATCACGGTGGTGCTGATCTCGGTGTTCGTGCCGCTGGCCTTCTTCGGTGGCTCGGTGGGCAACATCTACCGCCAGTTCTCGGCGGTGATGGCGGTGTCGATCTTCTTCTCGGCCTTCATGGCGCTGTCGCTCACGCCGGCACTGTGCGCCACGCTGCTCAAGCCCGTGGAGAAGGGCCACGACCTCGACAAGCGCGGCTTCTTCGGCGGGTTCAACCGCGGCTTCAAGCGCACCGCCCGGGGCTACGAGCGCATCGTGATGCGGCTGGTGCGCCGCGCAGCGCAGTTCATGGTGGTCTACCTGGCGCTGGCCGCGGTGGTGGGCTGGATGTACCTGCGCCTGCCCACCGCGTTCCTGCCGCAGGAGGACCAGGGCACGGTGCTGGTGAACATGCAGCTGCCGCCCGGCGCCACGCTGGAGCGCACGCAGCGCGTGGTCGAGCAGGTGGAAGGCTTCATGCTGCAGCAGCCCGAGGTCGCCAACATGGTGGCAGTGATGGGCTTCTCGTTCTCGGGCCAGGGCCAGAACGCGGCGCTGTCCTTCGTCTCGCTCAAGCCCTGGGACGAGCGCAAGGGCGCCGGACAGTCGGCCGACGCGCTGGCCGGCCGCGCCATGGGCGCGCTGTCCACCATCAAAGACGCCTTCATCTTCCCCTTGAGCCCGCCGCCGATTCCGGAGCTGGGCGTCAGCTCGGGCTTCACCTTCCGCCTGCAGGACCGCGGCGGCAACGGCCACGCCGCACTGCTGGCCGCGCGCAACCAGCTGCTGGGCATGGCCGCGCAAAGCCCGGTGCTGACCGGCGTGCGCCCCGACGGGCTGGAGGACGCGCCGCAGTTGCAGGTGGACATCGACCGCGACCTGGCGGCGGTGCAGGGCGTGAGCTTTGCCGCCATCAACAACGCCATCTCGGCCTCGCTCGGCTCGGCCTACGTCAACGACTTTCCCAACCAGGGGCGGATGCAGCGGGTGATCGTGCAGGCCGACGCGCCCGCGCGCATGGCACCCGACGACATCCTGCAACTCACGGCGCTGAACAGCCGGGGCCAGCCGGTGCCGCTGTCGGCCTTTGCCAGCACGCGCTGGATCACCGGCCCGATGCAGACCGTGCGCTACAACGGCTACCCGGCCATGCGCATCGCCGGCGGCGCCGCGCCGGGCTACAGCACCGGCGACGCCATGCAGGAGATGGAGCAGCTCGCAGCCAAGCTGCCCGAGGGCTTCGGCTTCGAGTGGACCGGCCAGTCGCGCGAGGAAAAGCTGGCCGGCAACCAGGCCATGATCGTCTACGCCTTCGCCATCCTGGCGGTGTTCCTGGCGCTGGCGGCGCTGTACGAAAGCTGGTCGATCCCGTTCGCCGTGATCCTGGTGGTGCCGCTGGGCGTGCGCGGCGTGCTGCTGGCCGTCACCGGCCGCGGCCTGCTGAACGACGTGTACTTCCAGGTCGGGCTGATCACCATCATTGGCCTGTCGGCCAAGAACGCCATCCTGATCATCGAGTTCGCCAAGGACTTGCAGGCACAGGGCATGAGCGTGCTGGCATCGGCGCTGGCGGCGGCACACCTGCGCTTCCGGCCCATCGTGATGACGTCGATGGCCTTCATCCTGGGCGTGACGCCGCTGGCCATCGCCAGCGGTGCGGGCTCGGCGGCACAGCGTGCCATCGGCACCGGCGTGATCGGCGGCATGATCGTCGGCACCATCCTGGCGGTGTTCTTCGTGCCCTTGTTCTTCGTGGTGGTGCGCAGCGTGTTCAAGGGCTCCAAGCGCGAGCATGAACACGCCGCAGAACACGCCGCCAAGGCGGGCTTCACAAACGAAGCCGGGCAGCATGACGCGGACGACCCAGAATCGGGTCTGACCGACGCGCAGCGTCGCGCGCTGAACGCAGACTCGATCGACACCCCGCCTCCGTCGCACCAGAAGGACCCCTCATGACCTCCGCATCGATGGCCCCACACACCCAGTCGCTGGCCCGGGTGCTCGGCGCCGCCGTGCTGGCCGGCAGCCTGGCTGCCTGCTCGCTGGTGCCCACCTACGAGCGCCCGGCCGCGCCCGTCACCGCCACCTGGCCCGACAGCGCCGGCGCCCAGGAAGTGGGCGGCATCGCCGCCGCCGACCTGCCGTGGCAGCAGTTCGTGCACGATGCGCAGCTGCGCGAACTGATCGCCATGGCGATCGAGAACAACCGCGACCTGCGCGTGGCGGTGCAGAACATCGAGCAGGCGCGCGCGCAGTACCAGATC
>JAEXBL010000015.1 GCA_023394015.1 Pseudomonadota bacterium
CGGCGCGCCGCTGCCGGCGCGCCGCGCACCCCGTGGGGCGGGCGTGGGATCAGGCGGCGAAGGCCTTGTACGCGGCCTCGTCCATCAGCGCGGCGATCTCGTCGGGCTGCGACAGCTTGACCTTGAAGAACCAGCCGGCGCCCATCGGGTCGCTGTTGGCCAGGCTCGGATCGTCGGCCAGGGCCTGGTTGACCTCGACCACCTCGCCGCTGACCGGCATGTAGACGTCGGCGGCGGCCTTCACGCTCTCGACCACGCCGGCGGTGTCTTTCTGCGCGTAGCGCTTGCCGACCTCGGGCAGCTCGACGAACACCACGTCGCCCAGCGCGTCCTGCGCGTGCTCGGTGATGCCGACGGTGGCGATGTCGCCTTCGACGCTGACCCATTCGTGGTCTTCGGTGTACTTGATGCTCATGTTTGCTCCGATAGTGATAGCTGGTTCGGGACCTTGAGTAAGGGAAAGAGGCTGATCTGGCTTGGAAATCAGCCGCGGTGGTAACGGGTCGGCACGAAGGGCGTGGCCGCCACTTGCATGGGCACCGGCTTGCCGCGTACCAGGGCGAACACTTCGGTGCCCAGGGCCGTGTAGTCGGGCTGCACGTAGCCCATCGCAATGGGCTGGTTCAGCGTCGGGCTGATCAGGCCGCTGGTGACCTGGCCGATGGCCTGGTCGTCCATGTTGTGCAGTGGCGCCGGCTCGCGCACCGGCACGCGCTCGGTGGCGATCAGGGCCACGCGCTTGCGGTCGACCGGCTGGCTGCCGTCGAGCTGGGGCAGCACCACGTCGGCGCCCGGGAAGCCCCCCGCGCGCTCACCGCCCGTGCGGCGCACCTTCTGGATGGCCCAGTTCAGCGCCGCCTCGACGGGCGTGGTGGTGGTGTCGATGTCGTTGCCGTACAGGCACAGCCCGGCTTCCAGCCGCAGGCTGTTGCGTGCGCCCAGGCCAATGGGCGCCACCTCGGGTTGCGCCAGCAATTCGCGCGCGAGGGCGTCGGCCTGCGCGCCCGGCAGCGAGATCTCGAAGCCGTCCTCGCCGGTGTAGCCGCTGCGGGTGACGTACAGCTCGGCGCCGTTCCAGGCGAAGGCGCCGCCGGTCATGAACACCAGTTGCTCCACGCCCGGCACCAAGCGCCGCAGCGCATCCACGGCTTTGGGGCCTTGCAGGGCCAGCAGCGCCTGCTCGGGCATGGGCAGCACCTGGCAGCGCTGGCCGATGCGCGCCTGCAGGTGCGCGATGTCGGCGACCTTGCAGGCGCCGTTGACGATGCCGAAGATGTGGTCGCCCCGGTTGACGAACATCAGGTCGTCGAGGATGGTGCCCTCGTCGCTCAGCAGCAGGCCGTAGCGCTGCCTGTCAAGCCCCAGGCTCATCACATCGACCGGCATCACCGATTCCAGGGCTGCCGCGGCTTCGGGGCCGGCGAAACGGATCTGGCCCATGTGCGAGACGTCGAACAGGCCCGCCGCCTCGCGCGTGTGCTTGTGCTCGGCCATCAAGCCGGTGGGGTACTGCACCGGCATCGAATAACCGGCAAACGGCACCATGCGCGCGCCGAGTTCGACGTGCAGGGCGTGCAGCGGGGTTTTCAGAAGTTCGGTCTGGGGCTGTGCGGTCTGGTCGGCCGACATGGCAGGGCTCCTCGAATGCGTTGGGTCAAAAGCATTGGCCCCGCCGCTGGCGCCGGGGCCGGAACCCTGCTGTCCTCTTTACCTGAGAGATTCAACCGGCGTGCCGGTCTTGCCCCTTCGGTGGGCGGCGCTCCAGAAGGCCTGGGCGCTGCCTCTCTCCAGCAGAATCATGGGTGCCAGTCCTTTTGCCTGAGCGTTCGGCCTTCGGCGGCGCGTGTGACGGCGCTCTCTCCTGACGCAGGGCATTCTGCCATGCCCCCGGTGCGGGTCGGTGACTCCAGGGTTTATCGGTAGACCAGATCGCGCAGCGTGAGCGACAGCGCCGGCACGTAGGTGATGACCAGCAGGCAGCCCAGGATCACGGCCACGAAGGGCAGCAGGTGGCGGATGATCTTGTCGAGCGAGATGCGCGCCACGGTGCAGGCGGCGAACAGGTTGACGCCGAAGGGCGGGGTGATCATGCCCAGCGCCAGGTTGACCACCATGACCAGCCCGAAGTGCACCGGATCGACGCCGAAATGCGCCGCCACCGGCGCCAGGATCGGCGCCAGCACGATGATGGCGGCACTGGTCTCGATGAACATGCCGATGAAGAACAGCGCCGCGTTCACGCCCAGCAGGAACATGACCGGGCTTTGCAGCACCTGCTCCAGCCAGTGGCCGATGGCTTCGGGCACGCCGGCGCGGGTGATGAGAAAGGCGAACAGGCCGGCGTTGGCGATGATGAACATGATCACCGACGAGGAGATGACCGAGCGGCGCAGCACCGGCAGCAGGTCCCTGGGCTTGATCTCGCGGTAGATCAGCACGCCCACGATCAGCGCGTAGAGCACGGCGATGGCCGAGGCCTCGGTGGGCGTGAACACGCCGCCGTAGATGCCGCCCAGGATGATGACCGGCATCAGCAGCGCCCAGAACGCCTGCCGCGTGGCGGCGAACACGCCCAGGCGGCCCTCGCCGTCGTTTTTGCCCCAGCCCTTCCACTTGCACCAGGCCCACACGAAGAGCATCAGCGCCCCGCTGATCAGCACGCCGGGGCCGAAGCCGGCGATGAACAGCTCGCCGATCGACACCTCGGCCGCCACGCCGTAGAGGATCAGCGGAATCGAGGGCGGCACGATCACGCCCAGCTCGGCGCTGGTGGCCTGCAGCGCGGCGGCGTAGCTGGTGGGGTAGCCGTGCTTGATGAGCGCCGGAATCAGGATGGCGCCGACGGCGAAGGTGGTGGCCACCGATGAGCCCGACACCGCCGCGAAGATCATGCAAGTCAGCACGCAGGTCATGGGCAGGCCGCCCTGCACGCCGCCCACGATGCTCTTGGCGAATTCCACCAGCCGGCGCGAGATGCCGCCCGACTCCATCAGGTTGCCGGCCAGGATGAAGAAGGGCACGGCGGCCAGCGGAAACTTGTTGATCGAGTTGAAGATCTCCTTGGCCGAGATCAGCATGTGGGCGTTGTTGACCTGGATGCCGACGATGGACGCCAGCCCGATCGACACCGCCACCGAGACGCTGAGCGCAAAGCCCAGCACCATGGTGAGAAGCATGGCCATGGTCATGCGCCAACTCCCGGTGCCGTGTGGGCGGGCAGAACCTGGGCAGCCGGTTCAGGGCGCCCGTGGAGCGGGTCTGGCCTGACCACCAAGAGAGACCCCTTGAGGGGGAGGCGCGCAGCACGCGCTTCGGGGGTGGGCTGCTTCATTGGGCCGTCTCCAGCTCCATCCGCCGCGGGTCGATGTAGTTGGCGATGATGGCGAGCAGCGCAAACACGGCGCCCACCGGCATGGCGATGTAGGCCCAGAACATCGACAGCGACTCCAGCCCCGCCATGGTCTGCACGCTGCCGCGCACGGCGTAGTCGTGGCCCCACCACAGGATGATCAGCATCAGCGCCAGCGCGGCCAGCGCCACCACCGCGTCGAGCACGCGCTTGATGTGCGTGGGCACGGCGCGGTAGAGCGCGTCCACGCTCACCATGGCGCCCTGGCGAAAGGCCATCGGCACGCCCAGGAACACCATCCAGATCAGGCTGAAGCGGATCAGCACCTCGGTCCATTCGGCCGGCTGCTGCAGCACGAAGCGGGTGAGCACCTGGAACACCGCCAGCGCCGCCGCCACGGCCAGCATGCCGCAGGCCAGCAGCATGGCGATGCGCGTGGTCCAGCGTTCAAGGGTGAGGAACAAGGCCTTCATGACAAGCGAAGCTTCAAAACAAAAATGCCCGCCCGCGCTGGGCGGACGGGCACGGATTGCTATTTCAGATACAGCACGCAGGCGATCCGCCTCACTTGAAGTTGCGGATGCGGTCGAGGTTGGCCTTGCCGAAGTCCTTTTCGAACTGCGCGTTCACGCCCGACAGCGCGGCGGCGAACTTGGCCTTGTCCACGTTGTCGATCACCGTCATGCCCTTGCTGCGCAGGTCGGCCACGCCCTTGGCGTCGTCCTCGTCCACGCGCGCGCGGTTGGCCTTGGTGCCTTCCTTGGCGGCGTCGATGAAGGCCTGCTGGTCGGCGGCCGAGAGCTTGTCGAACACGCCCTTGTTCATCACGAAGATGGCCGGCGAATACACGTGGCCGGTGAGCGACAGGTGCTTTTGCACCTGGTCGAACTTGGCCGAGATGATCACGGGCAGCGGGTTTTCCTGCCCGTCCACCGTGCCCTGCTGCAGCGCGGTGAACACCTCGGGGAAGGCCATCGGCGTGGTGATGATGCCGAAGGCCTTGTAGGCGGCGATGTGCACCGGGTTTTCCATGGTGCGCATCTTCAGGCCCTTCAGGTCTTCCGGCGTGTTGACCGAGCGCTTGCTGTTGGTCATGTGGCGAAAGCCGTTCTCGGCCCAGGCCAGGGCCTTGAAGCCCTTGGTGTCGAACTTGGTCAGCAGCTCCTGGCCGATGGGGCCGTCGAGCACCGCGCGGGCGTGCGCCTTGTCGCGGAACAGGAAGGGCACGTCGAGGATCTTGGTCTCGGGCACGAAGTTGGGCACCGGGCCGGTGGAGCTGAAGGCCAGCTCCTGCGTGCCGAGCTGCACCGCCTCGATGGATTCGCGCTCGCCGCCCAGGGCGCCGTTGTAGAAGGTCTGCACCTTGTAGCGGCCGTTGGTGCGCTTTTCGACCTCCTTGGCAAAGGTGTCGATGGCGATGCCCTGGTGCGAGTTCTGCGCCGTCGAGATGCTGATGCGCATGGTGGTCTGCGCCGCGGCGCCGGCCACCAGGCCCACGCTCAGAACGGATGCCAGACCCAGGCCGAGGGCGAGTTGGTGCAACTTCATCTTGAGGTGTCTCCTGAACTGAATATGAACTGCCGATGGCGCTGGCCGGCGCCACGATGGGGCTTTTGATTATGGGTGCGCCGGCGCTGCGGGCGCCACGGGGTTTTCGCGCACCGGCGCGGGCTGACGGTGTCGCCTACTTGACGGCGCGGATGCGGTCCATGGCGGCCTTGCCGAATTCTTTCTCGAACTGGGCATTGGCCGGCGCCAGCGCAGTGGCAAAGGGGGCGCGGTCGATGTTGTCGATCACGTTCATGCCGCGCGCGCGCAACTCGGCCACGCCCTTGGCGTCGTCCTCGTCCACCTTGGCGCGGTTGGCCTTGGCGGCCACCTGGGCAGCGTCCAGAAAGGCCTGCTTGTCGGCGGCAGAGAGCTTGTCGTACAGCCCCTTGTTCATCAGGAACACCATGGGCGAATACACGTGGCCGGTGAGCGTGAGGTGCTTTTGCACCTGGTCGAGCTTCTGCGACAGGATGACCGACAGAGGGTTCTCCTGCCCGTCCACCGTGCCCTGCTGCAGGGCGGTGAAGACCTCGGGCCAGGGCATCGGCGTGGGCATGATGCCGAGCGACTTGTAGGCGGCGATGTGCACCGGGTTCTCCATGGTGCGCAGCTTCAGCCCCTTCAGGTCGTCGGGGGTCTTCACGTCACGCTTGCTGTTGGTCACGTGGCGCACGCCGTTCTCGGCCCAGGCCAGGGCCTTGAAGCCCTTGGGCTCGAACTTGGCCAGCAGCTCCTGACCGATGGGGCCATCGAGCACGGCGCGGGCATGGGCCTTGTCGCGAAACAGGAAGGGCACGTCGAGGATCTTGGTGTCGGGCACGAAGTTGGGGATGGCGCCGCTGGTGCAGAAGGTCATCTCCTGCGTGCCGAGTTGCACCGCCTCGATGGATTCGCGCTCGCCGCCCAAGGCGCCGTTGTAGAAGGTCTGAAATTTGTAGCGACCGTTGGTGCGCTGTTCCACTTCCCTGGCGAACACGTCGATGCCGACGCCGTGGTGACTGCTCTGCGCAGCCGACACGTTGATCTTCATCGTCGTCTGTGCCGATGCGGTCGCGACGAAGCCGAGCGCACAGGCGGCGCCGATAAGCCAGGAACGGATTTTCATGGGGTTTGTCTCCAGTTTTGCTTGAAATAGGCAGGCCAAGCCCATGGCGTGGGCCGCCCGCCTGTGCCCGCGCGGGTGCGCAGGGGCTGGGGCATTATGGAGATGAAACTGAAAGCCTGTGCCGCGCCCAGGCCGGATCGCTGGAGAATGATGGCGCCACGCCGCATCGGGGCGCGGCGCCATGGCGCGATCACATGCCCGAGTAGTTGGGCCCGCCGCCGCCCTCGGGCGTGACCCAGACGATGTTCTGCGTCGGGTCCTTGATGTCGCAGGTCTTGCAGTGCACGCAGTTGGCGGCGTTGATCTGCAGACGCTGAGCGTTGCCGCCGGCGCTTTCGTCGGGCACGAACTCGTACACGGCGGCGGGGCAGTAGCGCGCCTCGGGGCCGGCGAACTTGGCCAGGTTGACGTTGACCGGCACCGTGGGGTCCTTCAGCGTCAGGTGCGCGGGCTGGTTCTCCTCATGGTGCGTGTTGCTGATGAACACGCTGGAGAGGCGGTCGAAGGTGAGTTGGCCATCGGGCTTGGGGTAGTCGATGGGCTGGCAGTCGGCCGCGGGCTTGAGCTGCACGTGGTCGGGCTCGTGGCGGTGCAGGGTCCAGGGCACGTGGCCGCGCAGCGCGTACTGCTCGAAGCCGTTCATCAGCGTGCCCACCGACAGGCCGCGCTTGAACCAGTTCTTGAAGTTGCGGTCCTTGTTCAGTTCGGCCGCCAGCCAGCTGTGTTGGAAGGCGTCGGGGTAGGCTTCCAGTTCGTCGTGCTGGCGCCCGGCGGTGACGGCCTCGTAGGCGGCGGCGCCGGCCATCGAGCCGGTCTTGATGGCGGCGTGGCTGCCCTTGATGCGGCTGACGTTCAGGAAGCCGGCGTTGCAGCCCAGCAGCGCGCCGCCGGGGAAGATGGTCTTGGGCAGCGCCAGGATGCCGCCGGCGGTGATGGCCCGCGCGCCGTAGCTGATGCGCTTGGCGTTGACCTTGCCATCGTCGTCGGTGAAGTACCACTTCACGCGCGGGTGGGTTTTCCAGCGCTGGAACTCCTCGAACGGGCTGAGGTGGGGGTTCTTGTAGTTCAGGCCGATCACGTAGCCGCAATAGACCTTGTTGTCCTCGGCGTGGTACATGAAGGCGCCGCCGTAGGTGTGCTCGTCCATCGGCCAGCCGGCGTTGTGCATCACGAAGCCGGGCGTGTGGCGGCTGGGGTCGATCTCCCACAGCTCCTTGATGCCGATGGCGTAGCTTTGCGGGTCGCTGTGGGCGTCGAGCTTGAAGCGCCCGATCAGGCGCCGGCCCAGGTGGCCGCGCGCGCCCTCGGCGAACAGCGTGTACTTGCCGTGCAGCTCCATGCCGAGCTGGAAGTTGTCGGTCGGCTGGCCATCCTTGCCGATACCCATGTTGCCGGTGGCCACGCCCTTGACGCTGCCATCCTCGTTGTACAGCACCTCGGCCGCGGGGAAGCCGGGGAAGATCTCCACGCCCAGGCCCTCGGCC
>JAEXBL010000038.1 GCA_023394015.1 Pseudomonadota bacterium
GGATCGATGGGCTCGGCGTCGTCGGCTGGTGGCAGCTCGATGGCTTCCGGGGCTGCGAGGGCTTCGGGCAGCTCGGGCGCTTCAGCAAACGGGGCCAGGCTGGCCGGCGGTTCCGGGCGCTGGGCGATGGCGTGGGGCGCTTCGTCCTCACGCGCTGCGGGCGGCGGCTTGGGGGGGTCGGCGGGCTTGGCGGCGCTGGCGGCGGGTTCTGGCTTTGGGGCCGGTGGGCTGGGCTGGGGCGCTTCCTTCTTGGCCGCCGCCGGCCGGATCAGCGCGGTGGGCCGGCTGGGCTGGGGCTGCACCGGCGCCACCAGCGCCGCCACCGGCTCGGCCGGGGCCTCGGGCGTGATGCTGCGGGTGTAGAAGGGCGGGGCCATGGGCTGCAGCAGGCTGGGTGGCCGCAGCAGGGTGGCCAGCCAGCCCAGGCCCAGCGCATGCAGGGCCAGCACCAGGGCGGTGCTGGCCAGCAGGCCGCCGCGCCGCGCGGGCGGGCTCAGCGGCCCGGCCAGGGGTGCGGTTCGCCGCTGTCCTTGGGTGCCAGCCGCCATGTGGTGCATTGCTCGGGCCAGCGCAGGGGCAGGCGCAGAAGCCGCTGGTCGCGCGCCACCAGCGCCGTGACCTGGCGCGCCGGGCCGGCGTAGAGGGGCAGTTCGTCCAGCCGCCTCAGGCGCCAGCCGCTGGCTGGGGCGGGCCGCGAGGTGCGGCCGCTCGATGGCGTGGCGGTCAGCTCCACGCCCAGCCACTCGTCGCCGGCGGCCATGCCGGCGGCCGCGGCGGGGCTGCCGTCCAGCACCACCTTGAGGCGGATGCCGTGCTCCTCGGTGACGCGCAGGCCCAGCGTCTGCGCCAGCTGCGAGGGCTCTTCGTGCACCTTCACGCCCTGCGATTCGAGCAGGTTCTTGAGCGGCAGCTCCGCCGTGCCGTGCACCCAGTCGGCGATCTCGTGCTCGAAGCTGCGCCCGCCCAACTCGGCCATGACGGCGGCGAAGTCGGCCTCGGTCATCGGGCCGCCGCGGCAGCGCCGCCACAGCGCGCGCATCACGTCGTCCAGCGTGTGCGCGCTTTCGCGGCGCAGGGTAAGGTCGAAGCACAGCGCCACCAGCGCGCCCTTGGTGTAGTAGCTGACGGTGCTGTTGGGCGTGTTCTCGTCGGGGCGGTAGTAGCGCACCCAGGCATCGAAGCTGGCCTGCGCCACCGACTGCACTTGCCGCCCGGGCGCCTGCAGCACCTGGTTGGCGGTCTGGGTCAGTAGCTTCAGGTAGCCGGCGTCGTCGATCAGGCCGGCGCGGCGCAGCAGAAGGTCGTCGTAGTAGCTGGTGAAGCCCTCGAAGAACCACAGCAGGCGGGTGTAGTTCTCGCTCTGGTAATCGTAGCGCTCGAACTCAGCTGGGCGCAGGCGCTTGACGTTCCAGGTGTGAAAGTATTCGTGGCTGATGAGGCCCAGCAGGGTGACGTAGCCATCGCCCACGCGCGCCGCGTCGGCGGGCGAATCGTGGCGCGGCAGGTCGGCCCGGGCGCAGATCAGCGCCGTGCTGGCACGGTGCTCCAGCCCGCCATAGCCGCTGTGCACGGCGTTCAGCATGAACAGGTAGCGCTGCAGCGGCGGCCGCCGGGCGCCGTGCCACAGGCGGATGGCGGCCTGGCAGATCTTCTGCGTGTCGCGCAGCAGCCGCGCGCCGTCGAACGAGGCCGGCGCGCCGGCCACCACGAAGCGGTGCGGTACGCCGGCGACCTCGAAATCACCGCTCCAGAAGCGGCCCAGCTCCACCGGATGGTCCACCAGCTCGTCGTAGTCGGCGGCGCGGTAGCGGCCAAAGCCCTGCGCGTCCACCTCGACCGGCTCCATGGCCGTGGCCAGTTGCCAGTCGCGCCGCTGGCGCACCGGGTGCACCGTCAGCTCGTGCGGCCCGTCTTCCTGCCCGTGCACGCGCAGCAGCAGGCTGGTGCCATTGAAGAAGCCGCGCTCGGCGTCCAGCCAGGCGGTGCGCACCGAGTGGTCGAAGGCGTAGACCTCGTAGCGCAGGTGCAGTGGCCGGCGCGGGTCGCAGTCGATGTCCCAGCTGGCCTTGTCGATCTGCACGCAGGCGCAGGCGATGCGGCCCTGGGTGGCCTGCAGGGGTTGCAGGTGGCGGGCGAATTCGCGGATCAGGTAGCTGCCCGGGATCCAGGCCGGCAGCGACACGCGCTGGCGGGCGGCGGGCCGGTCGATGCTGATCCGCACCGCAAAGCGGTGGCCGTGGAGGCTGGCCACGCGCACCTCGCAGCGCACGGGCGCCGGGGCGGGCGCGGTGACAGCGGCAGTGGCGGTAGCGGTGGAAAGGCGGGTGCGGCGGCGCGTGCTCATGGCCGATACCTTATCGCCAAGCCAGGGCCGCGGCGCCCGCCACACAGCACAGCACCTGGCCGATGGCGATCTGGCGCCGCAGGCTCAGCCAGGGCTTCAGGCCGGCGCCCGGCCAGGTGCGGTGGTCCACGCCATAGGCCAGCGCAAACACCCCCACCATGGCCAGCAGGCCGATGGCGGGCGACAGCAGCAGCGTGCCCCAAGCCAGGCAGGCCGGCACCGGCCCCCAGACGAAGTGAAAGGTGGGCACCTGCGAGGTGGTGGCCATGTAGCGCAGCCCGATGCCCCAGTGAAAGCCGGCGACGAAGGAGGCGAACAGGGCCGCGTAGCTGCCCAGGGCCGCTGCCAGGGCAGGGCGCGCGCCCAGGCCCGGCAGCCACAGGGCGGCGGCCATCAGCGTCATCGGCAGCAGCGCGGCGTAGGCGATGACGAAGATCAGGCGCCAGCGCGGCCCGCCGCTGTTGAAGGGAGGCAGGGACTGGCGGGCCGAGTCGAACACGGGCAGGCGGGCCGGGCGGCGGCGCGTCAGCGCTGGCGCAGCGCTTCTTCGATCTGCTGGGTGTTGATGGCGCCGGGCACGCGCGTGCCGTCGGCGAACACCAGCGTGGGGGTGCCGGTGATGCGGTGCTTTCTGGCGAAGTCCAGGTTGGCGGTCAGCGCATCGGTGTTGCACTGGCCGCTGCCCTTGGGCGCCACGTCGCGCAGCATCCAGTCCGACCAGGTCTTGACCTTGTCGGCGGCGCACCAGATCTGGTTCGACTTCTCCACCGAGTCGGGGCCCAGGATCGGGATCAGGAAGTAGTGCACCGTGATGTCGTTCACCTTGGACAAATCCTTCTCGAAGCGCTTGCAGTAGCCGCAGTTGGGGTCCTCGAACACCGCCAGCTTGCGCTTGCCGTTGCCGCGCACGACGGTGAAGGCGTTCTTCAGCTCCAGCGTCTTGAAGTCGATGGCGGTGAGCTTGTTCACGCGCTCTTCGGTCAGGTTCTTGCGCGCCTTGGTGTCCAGCAGGTTGCCGTGGATCAGGTAGTTGCCTTCGGCGTCGGTGTAGAGGATGTCGGTGCCGATGCGCACCTCGAACAGCCCTTTCATCGGCGTCTGGCGCACCTCGTCGATGTCGGTCAGGCCGGGCACGCGATCGGCCAGGTTCTTGCGGATGGTGGCCTCCTGGGCCGCCGCCAGCAGGGGCAGCGCCAGGGCGAAGGCCGTCAGGCCGGTGCGCAGAAAAGCAGTGAACTTCATAAAAAAGGGGGTGAAAAGAAAGGAAAAACAGATCAGAGCCACGGGCCGTCAGGCGGTTCCCATGGCCAGGCGCGCGATGCCGCGCTTGAGCGGGCCGCTGGCGTCGAAGGCGGCCATGCCCCAGTTGCGCAGCAGCGCGGCCAGGGGCTCGGGCCGGTCGAACAGCTGCTGCAGGCCGTCGGTGGCCAGGCGCATGCGCAGCCAGTCGCCCTGGCGGGCGCGTTCGTAGCGGCGCAGCAGCTTCAGGTCGCTCAACGGGCGCCAGGCTTCGCGCGCAGCCAGCACGCGGGCCAGCTCGGCGGCGTCGCCCAGGCCCACGTTCAGCCCCTGGCCCGCCAGCGGGTGCATGGCGTGGGCGGCGTCGCCGGCCAGCGCAAAGCTCTGGCCCGGGCGGCCCGGCATGGCGCCGACCCAGCGCGTGGCCTGGGCCAGCAGCAGCGGCCAGCTGCCGCGGGGGCCGATCACCTGCACGGCGCCCAGGGCGCCGCCGCTCAAATCGTGCAGGCGCGCGGCCAGTTCGGCATCGTCCAGGGCCTGCACCTGCGCCAGCCGCTCGCTGCGCATCGACCAGACCACCGCCACTTGCCGGCCCTCGGGGCCGTCCAGCGGCAGGAAGGCGAGGATGTCGCCCTCGGCCGTGAACCACTGGTGCGCCACCTGGCCGTGCTGACGCTCGCCATCCAGCCGCGTGGCCAAGGCGTGCTGGGGGTAGCGGATGGTCTCGAAATCCACGCCCAGCTCGGCGCGGGTCTGGCTGGCGCGGCCCTCGCACACCACCGTCAGCGGCGCGGCCACGGGTGCGGTCAGCAGCTCGATGCCGCTCTGATACTTCACGGCCTCGGCGAGCTGGCGCTCCAGTGACGGCACGTCGACGATCCAGTTCAGCGCCGGCACGCCCTGCGTGGCGGCATGGAACTGCACCGCGCCGCGGCCGTCGCCCTGCACCACCATCGCCAACACCGGCGTGGCGGCGCGCTCGTCGGGCCAGCAGCGCAGGCCCTCCAGCAGCGTGCGCGAGGCCGGGCTGAGCGCGTAGGCGCGCACGTCGCCGTGGCCGCTGGCGGCGTCCACCGGCGGCGCCACCAGCGCCACCCGCAACTGCTGGCGGGCCAGCAGCAACGCCAGCGTGCGGCCCACGATGCCGCCGCCGCGAATGCAGACATCGTGTGAGGCGGAAGGGGTGGCAGGCATGGGCCCATTGTAGGTGCCGCCCCCGCGCGGCCCGGCCGCCGCGTGGCGCAGAATCGCGCCATCGCGCTGCCGCTTTTCCCCCGCCGCCCTGTCG
>JAEXBL010000097.1 GCA_023394015.1 Pseudomonadota bacterium
CCCATGATCCGCGTGCGCCAGCGTGCGCAAGGCGTGCTGGGGCAGTTGCGGCGCCTGCTGTCGGACCGGGTGGCGGATTTCGAATCAGGCGCGGTGCCTGGCCCCCCATCACCGCCGCTGGCGCGGGCGCTGGCCGAGCCGGTGACGCCGTTTGCCGTCACCGAGTTGATGGATTCGCGCGGCGTCGGCATCACCCGCACGCTGCCCATGGCCGACGTGCAGGTGGTGGCCACGCGGCTGCGCCAGCGTGCGGCCGAGCTGAAGGAAAAGGCCGAGAAACCCAGCGAAAAGGCCATCATCGAGATCGTGGCGCTGATGTTCCAGGCCATCCTGGCCGAGGAGCGCATTCCGGCCGCCATCCGCGTGTGGTTTGCGCGCCTGCAGATCCCGGTGCTGCGCCTGGCGCTGGCCGAGCCGGACTTCTTTGCCTCGGTGCAGCACCCGGCGCGCCAGCTCATCGACCGCATGGGCGCCTGCGCGCTGGGTTTCGACGCCAGCAGCATCACCGGCAGCCGGCTGGAGCGCGAGATCAAGCGCATCGTGCAGGTGGTCGAGCAATACCCAGAGACCGGCCGCCGCGTCTACCAGCTGGTGCTGGACGAGTTCAAGAAATTCCTGGGCCGCTCGCTCACCGAAGGCGGCAAGGCGCAGCAGATGGCCACGCTGGCGCAGCAGGTCGAGCAGAAGGAGGCGCTGGCGATCCAGTACACCATCGAGTTGCGGCGCATGCTGGCCTCCGTGCCGGTGGCCGACGAGGTGCGCGAGTTCCTGTTCCGCGTCTGGTCCGAGGTACTGGCGCTGGCTGCCGTGCGGCGCGGCCCGCAGGACGCCGAGACCCTGCGCTTCAAGCAGGCCGCGGCCGACCTGCTGTGGGCCGTCAGCCCCAAGATGGACCGTGCCGAGCGCAGCCAGGTGGTGCAGCAGCTGTCCGGCCTGCTGCAGACCCTGCGCGAGGGCATGGGCACGCTGGCCATTGCCGCGGCCGAGCAGGATGGCCACATCAAGCTCATCAACGACGCCGTGATGCGCGCCTTCGTCTCGCGCGGCGAGGGCCTGTCGGCGTCCAAGCTGGCCGAGCTGTCGCACGGCCTGGCCGGGCTGGAGGACGTGGTCACCGACGATCCCGAGGGCGACGTGCTGCTCGATCCGAGCATGATCGAGCTGATGTTCGGCGTCGAGGGCGACGGGCTGGAGGTGATTGCCAGCGGCGGCTCGCAACCCAGCGAGGGCATGCTGCAATGGGCCAAGGAGCTGGAGCTGGGCACGTGGTTTGGGCTCGACCACCATGGCGACGTGGTGCAGGTGCAGTACGTGTGGCGCAGCCGGCGCGGGCAGCTGCACCTGTTCTCGGCCGGCACGGGCCGCAACTACCTGGTGCAGACGCGCCGCCTGGCCTCGTACCTGCAGGCCGGCCTGCTGGTGCCGGTGGAAGACGAGGCGCTGACCATCCGCGCCACCCGCGAGGCGCTGACCAAGCTCAGCGCCGAGCCCGGGCGCCTGCTTCAATGAAATGACAAATGACCGCGCCTGCGGCGCATGACGAATGACCAAAAACATCCGTCGGGCGTGACGCCTTGGTCATTTGTCATGGTGTGCCAGCGCCGGTCATTCGTCATGCGTGTCATGCGCTGCGTGCGGCAGCCGGCGCTCAGGCCTGGCCCAGGCGCTGGAACAGGCCGCCCGGCAGGCGGCCGACCAGGCCGTCCAGCTCCAATTCCAGCAGGCGCGCCTGCAGGGTCGGCGTGTCCAGCCCGGTGCGGGCCTGCAGCGCATCCAAGCTGACCGGGTCGGCGCCCAGGGCGGCCAGCAGGCCGTCGGGGTCGGGCGGCGGGCTGGCCGGGGTGGCGGCGGGCGCAGGGGTGGTTGCAGTGCTGGCGGGCCAACGCAACTCCTCCAGCACGTCCTGCGCGGTCTCCACCAGCTTGGCGCCCTGGCGGATCAGCGCGTGGCAGCCGCGCGACTGCGGGCTGTGGATGGAGCCGGGGATGGCGAACACCTCCTTGCCCTGCTCGGCGGCCAGGCGCGCGGTGATCAGCGAGCCGGACTGCAGCGCCGCCTCCACCACCAGCGCGCCCTGCGCCAGGCCGGCAATCAGCCGGTTGCGCTTGGGGAAGTTGCCCGGCAGCGGCGGCGTGCCCAGCGGGTACTCGCTGACGATCAGGCCGTGGCGGGCGATGCGGTGCGCCAGTTCGCGGTGCTGGCGCGGGTAGACGCGGTCGATGCCGGTGCCGATGACGGCGATGGTGGCCATTCCTGCTGCTGCACCGGCGCCCTCCAGCGCGCCCTCGTGCGCCGCGCCGTCCACCCCCAGCGCCAGCCCCGAGACCACGCTGATGCCGCCGCCGGCGAACGCGCGCGCGAACTGCCGCGCATTCTGCGCGCCCTGCGGGGTCGGGTTGCGGCTGCCGACCATGGCGATGGCCCGCTGGGGCCAGGCAAGTGCTTCGTTGTCGATGGCCGCTGGTGCCGACCGGGCAGGCGCGCCACCCAGCACATACAGCAGGCAAGGCGGGTCTTCCATGGCCAGCAGGCTGGCCGGGTAGGCGGCATCGCCCAGGGTGACGACGCGCCGCGCGATGCCATCTTCGGCCGCCGCCAGCCAGGCCTGCGTGGCCTGAAGCTGGGCTGGCAATGCCTCGGGGACTTGCTGCAGCGCGCCGGCCTGCGCCGGCGTCAGCAACTGCCGCAGGGCCACGGCTGGCTGCTCGAAGATGGCCTGCGGCAAGCCGAACGCCGCCAGCAGCCGCCGGGCGGCGTCGTTGCCCACGCCCGGCGTCAGCGTCAGGCGCAGCCAGGCTTCGAGTTCAGTGGGGTCCATGCGGTGTGACGGGCGCGGTAGCGACGGAGATGCTCACTTTAGTCGCTCCACCGCACGGTGCATGAAACACATGGCGAATGCCCCCGCTCTGACGAGCGCATGACCCATGACAAAAGGGCTTTGACCCCTACGGCCCTTTGTCATTCGTCATGGCGCGGCAGCGCCGGTCATCGAGCGAAGCGAAGTCATCTCGAAAGGCCGCGGTGCAGGCCACATCCCAGGGCACCCATGGCCGGGGTACCCCCGGCCATCGGGTGCGTCCCCCTCGCGCAGCAAGAGGGGGAAGCGGCGTCAGCCGCTTGTATCTTTAACCCCGACCATCGCGGTAGAGTCTTACCGCCGTTGAGGCGGCCAGACCGGTCCGTGCAGTTTGGTAGCCGCTGGGGTGATTGAGCCCGTCCCTGAGTACAGAACGCACGGCCGCCGCGCTGGTCTTCGTCAAGCCCGAACGGTTACGCGCGCCTTCGATGAGCGCGCATGCACAAGCAAGGGATCTGAAGATCATGTCTGCTACCTCAGTGACGGTGGGCATCGATGTGGCCAAGGCGCACGTGGATGTCTGGGTGTTGGATGCCAACAGCGGTGCCCAGCGATTTGCCAATGATGCCGAGGGTCATTCGGCGCTGGCAGCGGCTTTGCAACCCCTGGACGTGGGCCTGGTGGTGATGGAGGTCACCGGCGGCTACGAGGCGGCGCTGGCCTGCGCGCTGCAGGCAGCGGGCTTGCCCGTGGCCGTGGTCAATCCGCGTCAGGCGCGCGACTTTGCCAAGTCCATGGGACGCCTGGCCAAGACCGATGCGGTGGACGCGCGCATGCTGGCCGAACTGGGCTCGGTGCTGGTACGCCGCCAGGACCTGGCGCACTTGCTGCGCCCTCTGGCCGACGAGCGCCAGCAGTGGCTGGCAGCGCTGGTCACGCGCAGGCGCCAGTTGCTGACCATGATGCATTCGGAGCGCCAGCGATTGCAGATCACGCCCAAGCGGCTGCACGCCAGCATCGAAGCCATCGTGGCGGCGATCAAGACGCAGCTCGACGAGATCGAGGCGCAGATGATCACCCACGTGCGCGAGCACTTTGGGGAGTTGGACTCCTTGCTGCAGTCCACGGCGGGAATTGGCCCGGTGGCCAGTGCAACGCTGATCGCCGAGTTGCCCGAGTTGGGCAAGCTCAACCGCCGCGAGATCGCGGCCCTGGTGGGCGTGGCGCCCATGGCCAACGACTCGGGCAGCAGCACGGGTCGCAGGCGCGTGCAGGGCGGGCGCTTCGAGGTACGGCGCGTGCTGTACATGGCCACGCTGACTGCAACGCGCTACAACCCTGCCATCAGGGCGTTCTACGAGCGACTAAGGGCCGCCGGCAAGCTGCCCAAGGTGGCCTTGGTGGCCTGCATGCGCAAACTCCTGACCATGCTCAACGCCATGGTCAGAACCGGCAAACCTTGGGATCCATCGCTTCATAGCGCTTGACTTTGAAGACGGTTACTCAGGGGGAGCCCTCTCAATTCGGGTTCACCAGCTTGTCACCCACCTGCTCCGGGCGGTCGACTTCCATCACCAGCGCATAGGACACGCGCTCGAACAGGCGGAACACCATGGCCACGCCGTTGCGTTCGTCGGGCAGCTGCATCACCGGGCGCGACTGGTCGGTCTTGTCCACCAGCCGCGGGCCGGTGGACATCAGCGACAGCACATGGCCGTGCTCGATGCCGTCGCGCAGGCCCTTGTTGATGACCACGATCTGGTTCTGGCCGGCGTAGCGCACCGAATTGCCGTGCACCAGCACGACGCGCGCCTCGACCGGGATGTCGGGCGCGTGCGGCACGTAGCTGCGGTATTCGCGCGGCGGCTCGGGCAGCAGGCGGTCGCCAGGGCGCATTTCCTCCTTGCTGCTGACCACGTCGATGGTGGCCGGCACCGGCAGCATCCGCGGCCTGGCCGTGTCGTCGGCAGGCGGCGCCACCTCGGCATCGCCGGCGGCGGGCAGGGTGGCCGGTACGGTGGGCGCGGCCTGGGGGTTGAGTTCTTCCTCGGTCTCGCTTTCGCCACGCGCCAGCGCGGCCTGGCCCACGTACTGGCCCTCGTAGCCCAAGATCTCGCCCGTCACCGGGTCCTTCAGCGGCGTGGCGGTGCGGAACACGCGAAAGTCGGTCGGCAGGCCGGGCGCCTTCAGCAGCGGCGCGTCCTCGGGGCCGCGCACGTAGGCGCGGTCGCCCTTGGCCACCAGCACCCGGCTTTGCTCGGCCAGGGCGACGATGCGCGGCGCGCGCTGGAAGGTGTCGTCGTCCACCACCAGCGGCTCGGCCAGGAAGGGCTCGATCAGGTGCGGCTGCAGCGTGGGCAGCGGGTTGGCGTCCAGCGCCTCGATGCGGTTGCGCGGCGACACGCGGATGGTGGCGCCGGGTTGGCCGTCCACGCCGCGGCGCGCGCGCAGATAGGCGCGGTCGCCCACGCGCTCCAGGTACAGCTGCTGGCCGGGGTAGATCAGGTGCGGGTTGCGGATGTCCTTCAGGTTCATGCCCCACAGCTCGGGCCAGCGCCAGGGCGACTTGAGGAACATGCCGGCGATGCGCCACAGCGTGTTGCCGCGGCGCACGGTGTATTCGTTCGGCGCATTGGCGGCCAGCGCCGACAGCGGCACGCCCTGGGCGGCCACTTGCTGGGCGGTGGCACGCTGCGCCGGCGTGACCGGGCGCTTGGCGGCGGATTGAGCGGCGACCGGCTGCGCGGTCAGAAGGGCCGCCGCCAGCAGGCTCAGCGGCAAGGCCAGGGCGCGCGTGGCGCCAGGAAAAGTATGTTTCATTGTTTTGCTGTGGGCAGTTGTCGACTTGACAAAGCACTGGACATTCTGCATTCAAGCCCTTGATCGGGCAACGGAATCGCCCCCGCCCGGCGGCGCGAAAGGCCAAAAGTGGCGAAAATAGCCACATCTGCTGACCTTCCTGCCATGGCCCTGCTACCCATTCTTCGTTATCCCGACCCGCGCCTGCACAAGGTGGCCCGCCCCGTGACCGCCGTCGACGACCGCCTGCGCACGCTCATCGACGACATGTTCGACACCATGTACGAGGCCAAGGGCATCGGCCTGGCCGCCACCCAGGTCGACGTGCACGAGCGCCTGATCGTCATCGACGTGTCCGAGGAGCGCAACGAGCGCCTGGTGCTCGTCAACCCCGAATTGCTGTGGGCCAGCGACGAGCGCGTG
>JAEXBL010000160.1 GCA_023394015.1 Pseudomonadota bacterium
GGCCGAGCCGGCCCCCACCGACCTGCCCACGCCCGGCGCGCTGGTCATCGACCGGCCGCTGCGCTCGGGCCAGCAGGTGTACGCGCGCGGGCGCGACCTGGTGGTCACGGCCATGGTCAACCAGGGCGCCGAGGTGATTGCCGACGGCCACATCCACGTCTACGCGCCGCTGCGCGGCCGCGCCATCGCCGGCGCGCGCGGCTGGCCCGAGGCGCGCATCTTCGCGCGCGAGATGCGGCCCGACCTGGTGTCCATCGCCGGCGTCTACCGCACCAGCGACGAGGCCCTGCCGCCCGAGGTGTGGGGCCAGCCCGCCAGCGTGCGGCTGCAATCCACCGAGGCCGGCGACAAGCTCATCATCGAACCGATCCCGGACTGAAACCGGACGACCTTCTTTAAAAAACCACGTTCGCTCGACACAAGGCTGCATCTCATGACCAAAATCGTTGTGGTGACCTCCGGCAAGGGGGGCGTCGGCAAGACCACCACCAGCGCCGCTTTCTCCACCGGCCTGGCCCTCAAGGGCCACAAGACCGCCGTCATCGACTTCGACGTCGGCCTGCGCAACCTCGACCTCATCATGGGCTGCGAGCGCCGCGTGGTGTACGACTTCGTCAACGTCATCCAGGGCGAGGCCAACCTGACCCAGGCGCTGATCAAGGACAAGCAGTGCGACAACCTGTTCGTGCTGGCCGCCAGCCAGACGCGCGACAAGGACGCGCTGACCGAGGAAGGCGTGAAGAAGGTGCTGGACGAGCTGGCCACGATGGACTTCGACTACATCGTCTGCGACTCGCCCGCTGGCATCGAGGCCGGGGCGCTGATGGCCATGCGCTACGCCGATGAGGCGCTGATCGTCACCAACCCCGAAGTGAGCAGCGTGCGCGACTCCGACCGCATCCTGGGCATGCTCGGCAGCAAGACCCAGCGCGCCATCGACGGCAAGGAGCCGGTGAAGGAGCACCTGCTCATCACCCGCTACAACCCGAACCGTGTGGCCGACGGCCAGATGCTGAGCCTGGAGGACATCCAGGACATCCTGCGCATCAAGCTGATCGGCATCATCCCCGAGAGCGAGGCCGTGCTGCAGGCCTCCAACCAGGGCCTGCCCGCCGTGCACCTGAAGGGCACCGACGTGGCCGGCGCCTACACCGACGTGGTCGAGCGCTTTCTCGGCAACGACGTGCCGCTGCGCTACATCGAGGCCGAAAAGCCCGGCTTCTTCAAGCGCCTGTTCGGGGGCAAGTAAGCCATGTCGTTTCTCTCATTCTTCCTGGGCGAGAAGAAGAAGACCGCCAGCGTCGCCAAGGAGCGCCTGCAAATCATCCTGGCGCACGAGCGCGCCGGCCGCCCCGCCTTCGAGCCCGACTACCTGCCCGACCTGCAGCGCGACCTGATCGCCGTGATCAGCAAGTACGTCAAGATCGACCCGAAGGACATCAAGGTCAACCTCGAGCGCGAGGAC
This sequence comes from Pseudomonadota bacterium, assembly GCA_023394015.1. Taxonomy (GTDB): domain Bacteria; phylum Pseudomonadota; class Gammaproteobacteria; order Burkholderiales; family Burkholderiaceae_C; genus Ottowia. The sequence goes on from JAEXBL010000160.1 coordinate 1,466, forward strand.
GACCTGGAAGTGCTGGAGGTGAAGATCGAGCTGCCGGAAAAGAAGGACGCCCCCTGAGGCGTTGACGCGCCTTCCCCCACTGGGGGACAACGCCGGCGACCGGGGGGACCCCGGCCACGGCGTTCCGGCATGGCCTGCTCCGCGGCCTTCAGGTGGGGCTGGCTGCGCAGCCCCGCTGTCCCTCAAAGGGGGCGAGGATGGACATACCCCGCTTCTGAGGTCTAATCGCGCGCGTGGACAAACCTCTCATCCTGGTGGTCGAGGACGAGCCCGGCATCGCCGACACCATCCACTACGCGCTGGCCAGCGACGGCTTCGAGCCGCGCGTGTGCGCCAGCGCGCGCGAGGCCATCGCCCACTTCAGCGCCGCGCCGCCGGCGCTGGCCATTCTCGACGTCGGCTTGCCCGACATGAACGGTTTCGAACTGCTGCGCTACCTGCAGGCGCTGCCGGGCGGGCGCGCCGTGCCGATGCTGTTTCTCACCGCCCGCTCGGCCGAGATCGACCGCGTGGTCGGGCTGGAACTGGGCGCCGACGACTACGTGTCCAAGCCCTTCTCGCCGCGCGAGCTGGTGGCGCGCGTGCGCACCATCCTGCGGCGCAGTGCGCGGGCGGCCACGGATTCTGAAGAAAAAACGGGTGCAGCGCCCATTGAACAAGCGCGGACAGCTATTGAAAACGAAGCATCTTCACCACTGCAGCAAGGCCCGTTCATGCTCGACGCCGAGCGCCGGCTGATCCGCTACCACGGTCAGTCGCTGGACTTGTCGCGCTACGAATACGGCCTGCTGGCCACGCTGATGCAGCGCCCGGGCCGCGTGTACACGCGCAGCGAACTGCTGGAGCGCGTGTGGGACGACCCCGGCGAGAGCTTCGACCGCACGGTGGACGCCCACATCAAGACCCTGCGCGCCAAGCTGCGCGCGGTGCGCGAGGGTGAGGATCCGATCCGCACTTTGAGGGGCGTGGGTTATGCGCTTCGAGAGTGACGACGCATCGTTTCCCACTGAGGAGCAATGGGCAATCTTTTGGAAAGTCATTGCGGTGCTCATGTGTATTCTCGTCGTGCTCGCAGCCAGGCGCTCTTGGGTAGATCGGGAGTGCCGACTGACCTGCGAGGCGCAAGGCGCTGCGAAGTACGAGTTGTTTAATCTCAAGCAGGCTATCTGGTCGGCGGATTGCCGCTGTCTGGATGCACATGGCCGGCTGCAACATTCATGTCCTGCTGCGCCTGCCTCGTCTCCGCAGTGATTCGCGGCCTATGTCATGGGCATGTTGTCAATGCCTTCAGCTGTAGAGTGGACACTTGTGCCCGCATCGAACCTGGCGTTGTTCTCCTGGGGGAAAAGCCTGCCCCGGACTTAATCCGGGGGCGCCGCAGGCGACTCAGGGGGGGACGTCAATGAGCCGCCGCACCCGCATCCTGCTCGCGCTGATCGCGGTGTATGCGGGGGGCATGTCGGTGCTGCTGTACCAGTTGCTGGCCGATCTGGACCCGCGCTACCGCGAGTCGGCTGAAGAAGGGCTGATCGAGACCGCCCAGCTCATGGCCACGGTGATCGAGCAGGAGGTGGAGCAGGGCGCGCTGCCCACCGACCGCATTGGCGCGATTTTTCGCGACCTGTACGCGCGGCGCTTCTCGGCGCAGATCTACCACCTGCACAAGACCCGCGTGGAGCTGCGCGCCTATGTCACCAACCGCCACGGCGTGGTGGTGTTCGATTCCACGGGGCGCGACCTGGGCAAGGACTACGCCGGCCGGCGCGACGTGCGCAACACCCTGCGCGGCGAGTACGGCGCCCGCACCACGCGCGACGTGGCGGCCGACCCGCGCAGCGCCGTGATGTACGTCGGCGCGCCGATCCGCTGGCAGGGCGAGATCGTCGGCGCCGTCACGCTGGGCAAGCCGGTGCAGAGCTTCGGCCAGTTCGTGGCCGCCGCGCGGCACAACGTGCTGACGGTAGGGCTGGTGTCGGGCCTGTCGGCGCTGGCGTTGGCGCTGCTGCTGTCGTTCTGGCTGATCCGGCCGCTGGGCATCAGCAGCGACCTGCTGGCCGCGCTGCGCACCGCGTGGTGGCGCGATGCCGCGGGCCGCCGACGCTTCAGCCCGCGCCGCGCGTGGCGGGCGCTGCGGGCGCAGGCGCGCGCGGCCTACCAGGAACTGCGCGACGCCATCGCCGGGCGCAACTACGTGCAGGACTACGTGCGCCAACTCACGCACGAGCTGAAAAGCCCGCTGTCCGCCGTGCGCGGCGCCGCCGAACTGCTGCAGGAGCCGGCCCTGCCGCCCGATCAGGCGGCACGCTTTGCCGCCAACATCGAGCGCGAATCGCTGCGCATGCAGGAGGTGGTGGACCGCATGATGGAGCTGACTGCGCTGGAAAGCCGCCGCCTGCTGCAGAACCAGCAGCGCGTGCCGCTGGCGCCCATGCTGCACGAGCTGGCCGCCGCCGCGCGCGCCCGCGCGCCCGGCCTGCGCATCGAGGTGATCGCGCCGCAGGACCTGGCGGTCGAGGGCGACCCGTTCCTGCTGCGCCGCGCCATCGGCAACCTGCTGGACAACGCGGTCGAGTTCTCGATGCCCGGCGGCGCCGATGGCGGCGATGACGCGCCCGACATCACGCTGACGCTGTCGCGCGAAGGCCGCTGGGCGCGCATCGCCGTGCGCGACCACGGCCCCGGCCTGCCCGCCTACGCCGAGCACAAGGTGTTCGACAAGTTCTTCTCGCTGGCGCGGCCCGGCACGCAGCGGCGCAGCACCGGCCTGGGCCTGTCGTTCGTGCAGGAGATCGCCGTGCTGCACCAGGGCCAGGTGTCGCTGCGCAACGCCGAGCCGCGGCGCGAGCCGGCGCTCGCGCCCGACTGGCGCAGCCAGGGGGCGCTGGCGGTGCTGCGCTTGCCGCTGGAGTGATATCAAGTTGACTTCAAAGAAATAAAAGCCATTCACCGCAGAGACGCAGAGAACGCAGAGCACACGCAGAGAAAAAACCTGGATTCTTGCTCTGCGAACCTCGGCGCCCTCTGCGTCTCTGCGGTGAAGACAAGGCCTCCAAGACAGGGACCTCTACATCGTTGATACCGATTCGGTATGAAAAGCACCCCCCGATGGCACGGAATGGCGCATGGCCCCCACGTTTTTGATGGGCAGTGGCGGAGAGCAGCCACGGCTGCTGCAAAGAAAACGGCCCCGTGGGGCCGTTCGTTCATGCTCGGCAACGCCGCGCCGCTCAGGCCGCCTTCCAGCCGCCGCCGTCCTGCGTGAAGACGATTTTCTCGGGCACGCTGTCCAGCGTGCCTTGCCACACCTCGGCGCCGTTGGCGGTGATGGCGAAGCTGGCGTCCTCGACCAGGAAGAAGGCCTGGCCGGTGGGGGCGGTTTGCAGTTCGGAACAACCCGTGGCCTTGACGGTCACGCCGCCCACGCCCTGACCCGATGCATCGACAAACTCGACGCGCACTTTCTTGGCACCCATTGCTTATCTCCTCGCCCGCTGCGGGCGTTCCAGACGGTGGTTGAAAAAACGAAGGCCCCAATGTGCCATCGACCGCCTTAATGTGAGCCAATGTAACGATCGGCCGTGCGACAAATTCACGCTTGCAGCGCATCAGCGCGCCGCAACCGGGGCTGCAAGCTGCGACATAGTTCACACGCACATGCATTCAATCTGTGTCTGATTAACATGTGATTGAAATGGGACACCGACGCCCGAATGGCGAGCGCGGGCAGCTCCTGAATTCGTAGTGCACCCATGGCCGCGGCGGTGCGCCAGCCGGGCCGCTTCACCGGGATTTCACGCCCACTTCACACAGCGTGTGCGGGGTTCGCACGCACTTCATCGCGCCTTCCAGCGGGGCTTTCAAAGTCGCGGTCATGCGGTGGCCGGGCAGGTGAGGGCCGGCGCCGCAGCCGATGTCCCTCACCGCTTGAGAAGAAGGAACCCCGACCATGCATGCTTTGCCCATTCATTCGGTGCTGGCCGATGCCTGCACCGCCCTGCGCGCGCTGCCCGCTGCGGCGCTGCGCAGCACACCCTTGATGCGGCCGCCCCGGCCCGCGCTGCGCATGCACCGCGCCGGCCTGGCGGCGCAGCGGCTGGCCTGGCTGGGGCTGTTGTCGGCGCTGGTGCTGCTGGCATCGCCCACGCGCGCGCAAGGCGCGGCCGAGCCCGCCGAGAGCCCCTACTTCTTCGTGCAGGGCGCGCAGCCGGGCGTCGATGCGCTGCCGCTCAAAAGCACCGACGTGCGCGTCGACATCAGCGGCGTGATCGCCGACGTGGTGGTGACGCAGCGCTACAGAAACGAGGGCACGGTGCCGATCGAGGCCAAGTACATCTTTCCGGGCTCCACCCGCGCGGCGGTGAACGGCCTGCAGGTGCGCCTGGCCGACCGCCGCGTGGTGGCGCAGATCCGCGAGAAGCAGCAGGCCCGCATCGACTACGACCAGGCCAGAAAGCAAGGCAAGACCGCCGCCCTGCTGGAGCAGCACCGGCCCAACGTGTTCCAGATGCATGTGGCCAACATCCTGCCCGGCGACGACGTGCAGGTGGAGCTGCGCTACAACGAGCTGCTGGTGCCCACCGACGGGCGCTACCAGTTCGTGTTCCCCACCGTGGTCGGGCCGCGCTATGCCGGCACGGCATCGAACGCGGCCAGCGCGACCAGCAGCGGCCAGCCGCTGGCGCACGCGCAGGGCTTTCCGGCCCAGCCGGTGCTGCGCGCGGGCCAGGCCAGTCCCGCCGCGTTCAACCTGAAGGTGAACCTGGCCAGCCCGATCGGCATCCACGAGCTGCGCTCGCCCAGCCACGCCATCGACACGCAGAGGGACGCCGGCGGCAGCGCCCAGCGCGCCAGCGTGCAACTGGCCGGCCATGCCAGCCGCGTGGCCAACAACCGCGACTTCATCCTCGACTGGCGCCTGGCCGGCAGCGCCATCCAGTCGGGCGTGCTGCTGCAGCGCGGCGACAAGGAGAACTTCTTCCTCGCCATGGTGCAGCCGCCCAAAGCCGTGCCCAGCACCGCCATCACGCCGCGCGACTACGTGTTCGTGGTCGACATCTCGGGCAGCATGCATGGCTTTCCGCTCGACACCGCCAAGGCACTGCTGCGGCAATTGATCGGCGGCCTGCGGCCCAGCGACACCTTCAACGTGCTGCTGTTTTCCGGCAGCAACCGCTGGCTGTCGCCGCAATCGGTGCCGGCCACGCCGGCCAACATCAACGCCGCCATCCGCACCATAGAGCAAATGGGCGGCGGCGGCTCGACCGAGCTGCTGCCGGCGCTGCGCCGCGTCTACGCGCAGCCCAAGCCGGCCGAGCTGGCGCGCAGCATAGTCGTCGTCACCGACGGCTACGTGACGGTGGAAAGCGAAGCCTTCGCGCTGGTGCGCCAGCACCTGGGGCAGGCCAACCTGTTCGCCTTCGGCATCGGCTCGTCGGTGAACCGGCACCTGATGGAAGGGCTGGCGCGCGCCGGCATGGGCGAGCCCTTCATCGTCACCCGCCCCCACGAAGCCAGGGCCGAGGCCGAGCGCTTTCGCAAGCTGATCGAGTCGCCCGTGCTCACCAGCGTGACGGCGCGCTTCGAGGGGCTGGAGGTGTACGACGTCGAGCCGCCGGTGCTGCCCGACGTGCTGGCCGAGCGCCCGGTGATCGTGT
>JAEXBL010000171.1 GCA_023394015.1 Pseudomonadota bacterium
ACCTGAAATGCGGCACCGCACCCGCGCCAGGAGAGCGCCGTTGACCGCCCTGCGCCGCTCACTGGCCGTTCTGGCGGTGCTGGCGCTGCTGGCCGTGGGCGTGCTGTGGCACCTGAATTACAACGACGGCGTGGACATCAACGCTGCAGAGCCCGTGACAGCCGATGCCACAGCGCTGGCACGCGGCGCCTACCTCGCCCGTGTCGGCAACTGCTTGGCCTGCCACACCAGCCGCGGCGGCACGCCCGCGGCAGGCGGTCTGCCGATTGCCACGCCCTTCGGCACCCTGTACACCAGCAACCTGACACCCGACCCCGACACCGGCATCGGCCGCTGGAGCGCCGCCGCCTTCTGGCGCGCGCTGCACCATGGCCGCTCGGCCGACGGGCGGCTGCTGTACCCGGCCTTCCCGTACACCCACACCACGCTGCTCACGCGCGCCGACAGCGACGCGCTGTTCGCCTACTTCCGCAGCCTCCCGCCGACGCGCACCCAGGTGCCGGCGCACGAACTGCGCTGGCCCTACAGCACGCAGGCGGCGCTGGCGGTGTGGCGGGCGCTGTACTTCCGGCCCGGCAACACGCCGGCCGACGCCCCCACCCACGCCGATCCGCTGCGCCGCGGCGCCTACCTGGTGCACGCCGTGGCCCACTGCTCGGCCTGCCACGCCCCGCGCGGCCGCCTGGGCGGCGCCGACTGGCAACGCCTGGACGGCGGGCTGATGCCGGCGCAGGGCTGGTACGCGCCCTCGCTGACCGCGCCGGACGAGGCCGGCCTGGGCCACTGGCCCGTGAATGAGATCGTGCAATTGCTCAAGACCGGCAGCGCCCCGCACGGCCACGCCAGCGGGCCGATGGCCGAGGTGGTGTTTGGCGGCACCCAGTACCTGAGCGATGCCGACCTGCAGGCCATGGCCGGCTACCTGCAATCGCTGGCCCCGGCCACGCCGCCGCACAGCCAGGCCCAAGCGCCCCTGGCCAGCACCCGCACCCGGCTGTCGCAGGCCGGCGAAAAGCTGTACGAGCAGCACTGTGCCAGCTGCCACGGCGCGCAAGGCCAGGGCGTGCCCGGCGCCTACCCGGCCCTGGCCGGCAACCGCGCCGTGACCATGGCACGCACGCAGAACCTGCTGCAGTTGATGCTGCACGGCGGCTTTGGCCCCGCCACCGCCGGGCGGCCGCGCCCCTACGGCATGCCGCCGTTCACCCTGACGCTGAACGACACCGAGATCGCCGCCGTCATCAGCCACATCCGCAACGCCTGGGGCAACCGCGCGCCCGAGGTGTCGCCGCTGGACGTGCTGCAAATGCGCCAGGCCAGCAGCGGCGGGCTGCGCCACTGAGTGCGGGCGGTGCCCGGCAGGCGGCTCCAAGCCGCCTGCCCTGCCAGCCCCACGGCGGCCATACCCCCAGCGCCGCCCCCGCGGGTCGCACCGCGCCCCTATACTGGCTTTGCACGGCGCAGCGGCTGGCGGGCGCCGCATTCGAACAACCCAATGCACGGGGAGCATCAAGCCATGGCACTCAACTGGTTCATCTCCAGACAAGGCGGCCGTCGCCACGAGGCGGCCGGTGACGCGGTGGCGGCCGGTGGCAGCGGTCCCGCCGAACGCACCGGCGATGCCGGTCCCAACCTGTCCTGGCCCGACGTGGTGCGCCAGCTCGGCCAGGAAGTCGCCATGTCGCTCAACGCCGCCAGCGAGCAGCTTGAGCGCCTGAACCAGCTCGAGCCCAGCCTGGTGCGCAGCCTGGTGCCGGTCACCGAATCGGTGGAGCGCGCCCGCCAGGCCGGCATGGCCGCGCAGCACGTGCTGCGCCTGTGCGAAGACCCGCCGCCACAGCAGCGCGAGCTGCTCAACCTGGCCGACGTGGTGCGCGCCGTGCTCACCGCCCGCGCCGACTGGCTGCAGCGCCGCCAGATCAGCGTGCGCCAGGGGCTGGCGCAAACCCGCGTGTACGCCGACGCCAGCATGCTCTACATGCTGGTCGACGAGCTGGTGCAATGGGCCGGGCAGATGGCGGCCGACGTCACCATCACCGTGGACCGCTCCGGTCGCACCGGCCGCCCGCGCCTGCGCGTGGCCGCCTGGTGCGACCCGGCCCAGGTGCCCGAGCCGGTGTGGCGCAGCATCCGCTGGACGCTGTGGCACCAGCTGGCCTACACCGTGGGCGCGCAGTCGCAGCTGGACACGCGCCAGGACCATGTGCGCGTCACGCTCAGCCTGACCCCGGTGTCCGAGGACCAGCTGGCCAGCGCCATCGAAACCTCGGTCGGCCCCTCCAGCGTGTCGGCCGTCATCCAGGGCTGCCGCGTGCTGGTGGTCAGCGGCCAGGCACAGCGCCGCGCCCAGTGCCTGCAGGCGCTGGCCGGCTACGGCCTCATCATGGACGCGGTGGAAGACATGCGCCAGGCCGAGCGCCTGGCCACCCAGCACCTGCCCGACGCGGTGATCTACGACGGCTCGGTCAACCCCGCCGCCATCGAGCGCCTGCGCGAGGAGCTGCAGCAGCGCGCCGGCACGCCCACCGCCTTCGTCGAGATCCACGACCAGGCCGGCGCGCCCGAGTTCCACGCCTCCACCATCGGTGCCGTGTCCACCGGCCACGTGGCCGCCAACTCGCTGAACCAGTCGCTGGGGCCGGCGTTGGTGTTCGAGCTGTGCAAGGTGATGTAACCCCCCTGAGTCGCCTGCGGCGCCTTCCCCCCTTTTGCTGCGCAGGGGGACAACGCTGGTGGCCGGCGCAGGTCCGGCCACGGCGTTCCCGGACGGCCTGCTCCGCGGCCACGGGAGCGTTGAGCGTTGAGCGTTGAGCGTTGAGCGTTGAGCGTTGAGCGTTGAGCGTTGAGCAACTATTATTTTGGTAGCTGACAGTCCTTGCTGTGCACCATGTCGCACCGATGAGTAACCCGCACCTGCCTCGCCTCGGCCACGCCTTGCGCGCCTTGCTGCACGCGCGGCGCCATGCGGCGCTGGGCACGCTCGATGCCCAGGGCGGCGGCGCCTTCGTGTCGATGGTGCCCTACGCCATCGACACCGCCGCACAGCGGCTGGTGCTGCACGTCAGCGGGCTGGCGGCGCACACCGCCAACATGGCGGCCGAGCCGCGCGTGTCGCTGCTGGTCACCGCCGCCGACGCCGAGGGCGCGCCGGTGCACGACCTGCCGCGCGTCAGCCTGCAGGCGATGGCCGCCACGCCGGCGCCCGAGTCGCCGGCCTGGGCCTCGGCCCGCGCGGCCTACCTGGCGCGCTTTCCCGATGTTGAGCCGATGACGGCGCTGCCGGACTTCCGCTTCGTCACCCTCCAGCTCACCGGCGCCCGGCAGGTGGCCGGCTTCGGCGCGGCGCGCACGGTGGCGCCGGAGGAACTGGCGCTGGTGCTGGCTTGAGCCCCTCGGATACGCCTGAAAACGCCGCAGCTGGCGCCCAGCCCGTGGATGCTGGCGGCGTTGTCGATGCCCTGGAGGTGCTGCACGAGGACGCCCACCTGATCGCCCTGGTCAAGCCGGCTGGCCTGCTGTCGGTGCCCGGGCGCGGGCCCGCCAACGCCGACTGCCTGAGCGCCCGCGCGCAGCAGTGCTGGCCCGAGGCGCTCGTCGTGCACCGGCTCGACCAGGCCACCAGCGGGCTGATGCTGATGGCCCGCAGTGCGGCCGTGCAGCGTGCGCTGAGCGGCGCCTTTGCCGAGCGCCGCGTGCACAAGCGTTACGAGGCGCTGGTGCACGGCCTGCCCGCGTCGGCACCCGGCCCCGACGGCTGGAGCGGGATCGACCTGCCGTTGATCGTGGACTGGCCCAACCGGCCGCGCAGCAAGGTGGACCACGCCATCGGCAAGCCCAGCCGCACGCGCTGGCGCCTGCTGGCGCAGCATGCCGACACGGGCACCGCGCGGCTGGCGCTGGAGCCGATCACCGGCCGCTCGCACCAGTTGCGCGTGCACCTGCTGGCCATCGGCCACCCCATCGTCGGCGACACGCTGTACGGCCCGCCCGATGGCGCGCCACGCCTGATGCTGCACGCCTCGGCGCTGCGGCTGCAGCACCCGGTGACGGGCCAGGCGCTGGTGCTGGACAGTGCAGTGCCGTTCTGAGTTGCTGGGCGTGCAAGCTGGCGCCGCCCGGCCTGCGGACAGGCCCGCACAACAGCGCGGCCTGCTGTCCTACGCGGTGGCCACGCCGCGCCGCCTACAGTGATTCACGCCGTCAATCCGACGCCCATTCAACCAAGAGGACACCCGAAATGAACAACGCCAAACTGCGCAGCATCGGCCTGGCCGTGGCACTCGGCCTGGGCAGCATCGCCATGGTCGGCTGCACCACCACCACCAGGGACAGCCAGGCCTCGCCGGCCGTGAGCCGCGCGTCGATGGAAACCTCGGTCAACGAAACCCTGTCGCGCCTGTACAGCACCG
>JAEXBL010000176.1 GCA_023394015.1 Pseudomonadota bacterium
TCCTGCCCCACGGTGGAGCTGTCGTCGCGCTCGGCCAGCGCATGGCGGAACAGGTCGGACAGGTCCTCCAGCACCAGCTCGGCCTTGGCCGGCTCTTCGCGCACCAGGGCGATGGCCGTGTTGAGCGTGTTGAACAGAAAGTGCGGGCGGATGCGCGACTGCAGCTCGGCCAGCCGCGCCGTGGTGGCCGCTGGCGTGCGCCCGCGCACCCGCCAGGCCAGCCCGATGACCAGGCCGGCGGCCAGCAGCGCGCCGGTGCAGGCGCTGGCCAGCCACAGCGGCGCCGTGGCCGGTGCCACGCCCAGCAGCGCCAGCGTGCCGCAGGCATACATGCCGGCCAGCGCGCCCATCAGCACCCCGGCGCCCATCTGCCCGGCCCAGGGCAGGCGCGCCAGGGTTTTCTTCAGGCTGCAGGCCACCAGCAGCCACAGCAGCGTGGCCGGCAGCGCGCCGCCGGTGATCAGCGCCACGCGCGCCAGCCAGTCGGCCGGGCCGCTGGCCACGTACATCAGGCCGACGGCGACGATGGCCTCCACATACAGCACGGCACGCAGGATCAACCCCGGCTGGCAGGCGTCGAACACCAGCACCGGCACCGCCTGGCGCGGCGCGCGCGGCAGACTGCGTTCGGCGAAGGTCGATAAAATTCGTGAATCGTCCATGGGTCGGCCCGGTGCAGCGCAGTGTAGGCCGACACCGGCACGCCCCTCCCCCGTTCACCCCGCCAGGCGCACCATTCGTCGCCTGGCGCGCCACATTCGTCACACCCCTATGTCCGCCAACCAACTCGACAAGAAAACCCAGGCCTGGTCCGCCCTGTTCAGCGAACCGATGAGCGAGCTGGTGCAGCGCTACACCGCCAGCGTGTTCTTCGACAAGCGCCTGGCCGACGCCGACATCACCGGCAGCCTGGCACACGCCGAAATGCTCGCCGCGCGGGGCATCATTTCCGACGACGACCACGCCGCCATCCAGCGCGGCATGGACCAGATCCGCGCCGAAATCGACAGCGGCGCGTTCGACTGGCAACTGGCACTGGAGGACGTGCACCTGAACATCGAGGCGCGCCTGACACAGCTGGTGGGCGACGCCGGCAAGCGCCTGCACACCGGCCGCAGCCGCAACGACCAGGTGGCCACCGACATCCGCCTGTGGCTGCGCGGCGAGATCGACTTGATCAGCGGCCTGCTGCGCGAGTTGCAGATGGCGCTGGTCGAGGTCGCCGAGCAGAACATCGACGTCATCCTGCCCGGCTTTACCCACCTGCAGGTGGCGCAGCCGGTGAGCTTTGCGCACCACCTGCTGGCCTATGTGGAAATGTTCGCGCGCGACGAGCAGCGCATGCAGGACGTGCGCCGCCGCGTCAACCAGCTGCCGCTGGGCAGCGCCGCGCTGGCCGGCACCACCTACCCGCTGGACCGCGAGCGGGCGGCGAAAACACTGGGGATGGAAGGCGTGTGCCAGAACAGCCTGGACGCCGTGAGCGACCGCGACTTCGCCATCGAATTCACCGCCGCGGCGTCGCTGGTGATGGTGCACGTCAGCCGCCTGTCGGAAGAATTGATTTTGTGGATGAGCCAGAACTTCGGCTTCATCCGCATCGCCGACCGCTTCACCACCGGCTCGTCGATCATGCCGCAGAAGAAGAACCCCGACGTGCCCGAGCTGGCGCGCGGCAAGACCGGCCGCGTGGTCGGCCACCTGGTGGGCCTGATCACGCTGATGAAGGGCCAGCCGCTGGCCTACAACAAGGACAACCAGGAAGACAAGGAGCCGCTGTTCGACACCGTGGACACGCTGCGCGACACGCTGCGCATCTTCGTCGAGATGATCGGCGGCCAGCCCGACCCGAAGACCGGCACCAAGACCGGCGGCATCACCGTCAACGCCCACGCCATGGAGGCCGCCGCGCAAAAGGGCTACGCCACCGCCACCGACCTGGCCGACTACCTGGTGAACAAGGGCCTGCCCTTCCGCGACGCCCACGAGACCGTGGCCCACGCCGTCAAGGCCGCCACCTCGCACGCCTGCGACCTGTCGGAACTGCCCCTCAAGGTTCTGCAGGAGTTCCACCCCGCCATCGAAAAAGACGTGTTCGATGTACTCAGCCTGCGTGGCAGCCTGCAGGCCCGCAACACCCTGGGCGGCACCGCGCCAGTGCAGGTGCGCGCGCAGATCGCCCGCCACCGCGAGCGGCTGGCGCAATTGGCCGCGTCCTCTGCACCACCGCTGACGAACTGAGGGCGCTCCGCCTGGGTTGCCCCTGCGCAGTGTTGTTGTCATTGACAACACTCGGGAATGCGGTCAAAGTCTCTTCATGAAGGCTAGGCTGCTGCTCAAGTCCCGCGAGGTGTTGAGTCCGACGGCTTTCGTGGAGCGCGTGCTGTGGCTGCTGCCTGAACCGCTGCCGGGCAGCACGCACCGCATCAAGTATCGGCTTGCATTCGTCGCTGATGGCGTCTGTGTCGTGCGCTATGACAACGAACGCGGCAAGGGTGACCATCGGCACGTGGACGACGTGGAGTCACGTTACGTTTTCACTACGCCAGAAGCCTTGCTGTCCGACTTTTGGCGCGATGTCGCGCAATGGAGGCAAATGCATGAACACCGTGACGATTGAGGTGGCCGACCGGGCCACGCAGGACGCGCGCTTTCTCGGCGCCTTCAAGACGGGGCAGCCGCACGGCGCCTCGATCGTGTTCGACTCGGTCGAAACCCTCTGGAAAGTGCTCACGCCCAAGCGGTGGCAGATCGTGCGCACGCTGTGTGGCGCTGGGCCCGTCTCGCTGCGCGAAGCGGCCCGCCGCGTTGGCCGCGATGTCAAGGCCGTGCATGGCGACGTGCATGCCTTGCTGGCCGCGGGTGTGCTGGAAAAGGACGATGCGGAGCGCATCGTGTTTCCTTACGAAGCAGTGCACGTGGCGTTCACCGTTCAACCGGAAGACGCCGCTGCCTGATCCAGTGCATGACCTGCACAGACCATCGCTGCAGCTCACTGGGAGCGGCCGTCAGCTTGTTTCTCGGCTACTGGCGCTTGCCGGCCGCTCGCAGACAGCCTGTCTGGCCTGACGCGGCGGCGGGCGCCCCGCCATCTTCCGCCAGGATCGCCAGCGCCTCGCGCGCCAGCTCGACGCACATCGCCTCGTAGCGCTGCCCGGCGGCCAGCACCAGCCGCTGCAGGCGCTGCTCGCGCGTGGGCTCGGCGTGCTGGAAGTCGCGCGCCTCGATCTCGTCGTACAGCGCCAGCGTGGCCTCGTGCTGCGCCAGCCAGGCGCGCAGGTGCGCCGCCAGCGCGCTGCCGCTGGGGCCGATGGCACCCTCGGCGCGCAGGCGCACCATCAACTCGTCGCGCAGCGGGCGCGGCGGCAGCGGCTGGCCCAGCCAGTGGCGCAGCTCGCTGCGGCCGCGGCGCGTGATGCGGTAGGCGCGCTTGCGCCCGCGCCCGCTCTCCTCGGGCAGCGAGGCCACCCAGCCGGCCTCCTCCATGCGCGCCAGCTCGCGGTAGATCTGCTGGTGCGTGGCGGCCCAGAAGTGGCCGAGCGAGCGGTCGAAGCGCAGCGCCAGCTCGGAGCCGGAGCCGGGGCGCTCGATCAGCGCGGTGAGCAGGGCATGGGGCAGGGACATCGGAAGCGGCGCCACGGGTTTTCCACGACCGTCCATTCTATGCAACCCGTTGCACAAACGCTGCGGTTTGCCCTACCATTCATGCAACTGGTTGCATTAAGAATCTCATGACGACTTACCCCCACCTGCTGTCCCCCCTGGATCTGGGCTTCACCACCTTGCGCAACCGCGTGCTGATGGGCTCCATGCACGTCGGCCTGGAAGAGGCCGAGCACGGCTTCGAGCGCATGGCCGCCTTCTATGCCGAGCGCGCGCGCGGCGAGGTCGGCCTGATCGTCACCGGCGGCATCGCGCCCAACCCGCGCGGCCGCCCGGCCCCCGGCGGCGCCATGCTGACCACCGAGGACGAGGCCGCGCAGCACCGCATCGTCACCGAGGCCGTGCACGCCGAAGGCGGCAAGATCGCCATGCAGATCCTGCACTTCGGCCGCTACGCCTACCACCCCGAGCTGGTGGCGCCCAGCGCGCTGAAAAGCCCCATCACGCCCTTCACCCCGCACGCGCTCAGCGGCGACGAGGTCGAGCAGACCATCGAAGACTTCGTGCGCTGCGCCGCGCTGGCGCAGCACGCCGGCTACGACGGCGTGGAGATCATGGGCAGCGAGGGCTACCTGATCAACGAGTTCATCGCCGCCCGCACCAACCATCGCACCGATGAATGGGGCGGCGACTACGCCAGCCGCATCCGCTTTCCGATCGAGATCGTGCGCCGCGTGCGCGAGCGCGTGGGCGCCAGCTTCATCATCATCTACCGCCTGTCGGCGCTGGATCTGGTCGAGGGCGGCTCGACGCTGGAAGAAGTGATCCAGCTCGCCCAGGCCATCGAGGCCGCCGGCGCCACCATCCTCAACACCGGCATCGGCTGGCACGAGGCGCGCATTCCCACCATCGCCACCAAGGTGCCGCGCGGCGCCTACGCCTGGGTCACGCAGCGGCTGATGGGCCACGTGGGCGTGCCGCTGGTGGCCACCAACCGCATCAACACGCCCGAGGTGGCCGAGCAGCTGCTGGCCGATGGCATGTGCGACATGGTGTCGATGGCGCGGCCCTTCCTGGCCGATGCCGAGTTCGTCAGGAAGGCCCGCGAAGGCCGCGCCGACGAGATCAACACCTGCATCGCCTGCAACCAGGCCTGCCTGGACCACACCTTCTCGGGCCGCATCACCTCCTGCCTGGTCAACCCGCGCGCCTGCCACGAGACGCTGCTGAAGATCGAGCCCACCACCGAAGCGCGCCGCATCGCCGTGGTCGGCGCCGGGCCGGCCGGGCTGGCCTTTGCCACCACCGCCGCCCAGCGCGGCCACCGCGTGACCCTGATCGACGCCGCCAGCGAGATCGGCGGCCAGTTCAACCTGGCCAGGAAGGTGCCGGGCAAGGAAGAGTTCAACGAGACCCTGCGCTACTTCCGCCGCCAGATCGAGCTGACCGGCGTGGACCTGCGCCTGAACACCCGCGCCGAGGCCGCCGAGCTGATCGCCGGCGGCTACGACGACATCGTGCTGGCCACCGGCATCACGCCGCGCCGCCCGGCCATCGACGGCATCGACCACGCCAAGGTGCTGGGCTACCTGGACGTGCTGCGTGACGACAAGCCGGTGGGCAAGCACGTGGCCGTGGTCGGCGCCGGCGGCATCGGCTTCGACGTCAGCGAATACCTGGTGCACCACGGCACCAGCCCCAGCGTTGATCCGGCCAGGTTCAACGCCGAATGGGGCATCGACACCGGCTACGCGCGGGCCGGCGGCCTGGCCGCGCCGGTGGTGGAGCCGCCGGCGCGCCGCGTGCACCTGCTGCAGCGCAAGACCAGCAAGGTGGGCGACGGCCTGGGCAAGACCACCGGCTGGATCCACCGCGCCAGCCTGAAGGCGCGCGGCGTGGGCATGTCGCCCGGCGTGCAGTACCAGCGCATCGACGACGCCGGCCTGCACGTCAGCGTGGGCGGCCAACCCGAGCTGATCGCCGCCGACCACGTGGTCATCTGCGCCGGCCAGGAGCCGCAGCGCGAGCTGCTGGCCGCCCTGCAGGCCGCCGGCTGCCGCGTGCACCTGATCGGCGGCGCCGAGGTGGCGGCCGAGCTGGATGCCAAGCGCGCGATCAAGCAGGGCACCGAGCTGGCAGCGTGTATCGAATCGGCGCCACCCGCTACTGAATCAGAAGCAAATACCGCCGTGGCATCGGTTTCCGCCGCACCCCGCTACTCCAGCGCCAGCACCGTGCGCG
>JAEXBL010000177.1 GCA_023394015.1 Pseudomonadota bacterium
ACGCCTGGGTGCGCCACCAGGTCGAGCGCCGCGACGGCCGCCATTTGCACACCGAATCGCCCGCCATCTTCGCGCGCCGGGTCCGCAGCGAGCGCAGCCTGTCCACGCTGATGCTGGCCGACCTGTCGCTCTCCACCGACGCCTACGCGACGCCGCAGGCGCGCGTGATCGACCTGGTGCGCGACAGCCTGTTCGTGTTCGGCAGCGCGCTGCAAGGCGTGGGCGATCCGTTCGAGATGCTGGGCTTTTCATCGGTGCGGCGCGCCGTGCGCATCCATGAGCTGAAGCGCTTTGGCGAGCCCTGGAACGACGCCGCGCGCGAGCGCGTGGCGGCCATCAAGCCGGGCTTCTACACCCGCATGGGCGCCGCCGTGCGCTACGGCACCCAGCGCCTGGGCGAGCGGCCCGAGCGCCAGCGCCTGCTGCTGATCCTGTCGGACGGCAAGCCCAACGACCTGGACCACTACGAGGGCCGCCACGGCCTGGAAGACACGCGCCACGCCGTGCTGGCGGCGCGCGCGGCGGGTCTGGTGCCGTTTTGCGTGACCATCGACCAGGAGGCCAACCAGTACCTGCCGCGCCTGTTCGGCAGCCACGGCTACGCGCTGGTGCACCGGCCCGAGCAGCTGGCGCGCGCGCTTACACAGGTTTACATCCGGCTCACGGCATCGGTCAGATAAACTGCTGCGCTGCCTCTGACCCGGTACGCGCCGTCAGCGTGCCACGACCGACACTGCCCGTGGATCTCGACAAGTTCAACATTCCCCGCTACCTCGCCACCTTGCCGCTGTTCTCGAAGATGCGCGAGGAGGAGCTGCAGCGCCTTTCCACCGGCTGCCAGCTGCGCCGCATGGAGCGGGGCAAGGTGATCTTTCGCGCCGGTGACCCCTGCAACGAATTCCACGTCACCGTGCTGGGCCAGGTCAAGCTGTTCGCCATCTCGCCCGCGGGCAGCGAGAAGGTGATCGAGCTTTGCGGCCCCGGCTACAGCTTTGCCGAGGCGGTGATGTTCCTGGGCCTGCCCTACGTGGTCACGGCGCAGACGCTGACCGACTCGCTGATCCTGAGCATGGACAAGGACACCGTGCTGCGCGAGGTCCACGCCAGCCCCGACTTCGCGCTGCGCATGCTGGGCGGCCTGTCGCGTCGCCTGCACGGCCTGATCAAGGACGTGGAAGGCTATGCGCTGCACAGCGGCGTGCAGCGCGTCATCGGCTACCTGCTGGGCGATGCGCTGGACGAAAGCGAGAACGCCTCGCAGGCCATCACCGTGTCGCTGCCCGTCAGCAAGGCGGCGATTGCCTCGCGCCTGTCGCTCACGCCCGAGTATTTCTCTCGCGTGCTGAACGAGCTGGAAACCGCCGGGCTGATTCGCGTCGACAAGCGCGACATTCACATCACCGACACGGCCCGGCTGGCGAATTACCAGCCGAGGTGAATGGCTCCCCCTGTGGCGCCTGCGGCGCCCGGATAAAGTCCGGGGCAGGCTTTCCCCTGAGGGGGACAACGCTGGTGGCCGGGGGAACCCCGGCCACGGCGTTCCAGCCTGGCCTGCTCCGCGGCCTCCAGAAAGCTTGCTTCGCAGCTTGAAGGCGGTTGAGGCAACCGGCAGGCAAACGGCGGTTGACACGCGGCCGCCGCTCAGTGCGACGTCCCCTCCGAGCGCGTGATCTTGTTGAACACGTTGTATTTGCCCACGGGCTTTTTCATCGGCAGGCGTTTCACCTCCTTGAAGGTCGCCGCGTCGTAGACGATCAGCGCGCCGTCGTCTTCCCACAGGCTGGCCAGGGCGTGGCGGCCGTGCTTGTCGAACTCGATGTGCGCCAGGGTCTTGCCGGGCTCGCCCCTGACCTCGGCCACGGGCTCGAGCGTGCGCTTGTCGATGATGGTCAGGATGTGCTTGGCCTTCGGGTTCATCATCGAATCGGTCCACGCATACGGCGTGTTCTCGTGGCTGCGCATGAAGAAGCCCGGGCCCGGCGTGGCGATGTCCTTCACCAGCTTCCAGGTCTTCATGTCGATCACGCTGATCACGCCGTCCTGCAGGTTGGGGCTGGCCAGCACGCGTGTGTCGCCGTGGTCGAAGGTGATGCCCGAGCCCAGGTGCGGCATGCCGGCGATGGGCAGGGTGGCGATCTTGCGGCGCACGTCCAGGTTGACGACCTGGCCGCTGGGCGTGCCGTCGGCGTGCGGGCGCGAGGCGCCCAGGGCGTAGGCGTAGTCCTGGCTGAAGAAGAAGTCGTCCAGGGGCTCCTCCAGCGGGGTGCGGCGCACGCCCAGAAAGCCGTCCTTGGCGATGCCTTCCTTCATCTTGTAGTCGTGCACGTAGCCGTCGTAGATCGGCGGCGCCTTGGGGTCGTAGCTGATCTCCCACAGCTCGGCGATGTCCTTCAGCGCCACCACGAAGCTCTTGCGGGGCTCGGCGTCGTACACGGCGGAGACGCGCGAGCTCTTGCTGCCGTCCAGCGGGCGCGCGGCGTAGGTGCGCTGGTGCTTCAGCTCGGCATCGAACAGCACCACGGTGTGCGGCAGGTAGTTGGCGGCCATCACCCATTGACCGTCGCCGCTGACGGCGATGTTGCGCATGTTGATGCCGGCGCGCACCTCGGCCACGGTCTTCAGGTTCCACAGATCGAACTTGGTGATCCAGCCGTCGCGCGAGCCGAAGTACACGTAGCGCCCGTCGGGCGTGAACTTGGGGCCGCCGTGCAGCGCGAAGCGGCTGGCAAAGCGGTGGATGGGCTCGAACTTGTCGCCGTCCAGCAGGGTGACGTGGTGGTCGCCCCCTTCGACCACGACGAACAGGTTCATCGGGTCGGCGCGCCACTGCGGCTGGGCGGGCCAGTCGCGCCAGCCGGCGGTCTCGACGCGGCTGGCGGCGATGTCGGCATCGCTCCATTGGGGCGCGGGCGTGACCGGCGTGTAGATCCAGTCGGTGACCGCTGAAATTTCTGCGGGCGTCAGCGTGTCCTTGAAGGCCAGCATCTGCGTGGCGATGCGTCCGTCGCGGATCACCTGCAGCGCCTGCGGCTTGCGCAGCCGCGCCAGGCTTTCAGGCAGCAGCGCCGGCCCCATGCCGCCCAGGCGCTGTTCGCCGTGGCAGACGGCGCAGTGCTGCTGGTACAGCGCGGGGGCGTTGACGGCGGGTGAAGCTGCTTCGGCGGCGGGCGTGCTGGCCGCAGCGGCGCCGCAGGCCAGGGCGATGCCGAGCAGGGCGGCGCGGCGGACGGTTTCAAGAAACATTGGGGGCTGGCGTTGATGGGGCAGATGCTGGAGGCCGATTCGGTCAGGAGTCCGCCGGCACCAGCTCGATGACGCGGCGGCGTGCGGAGAAGGCGGTGGTTTCCACGCGCGCCTCGCCGCCTTCGACGCCGATCTCCTCGTCGGTCAGGTAGCAGCCGGGGTCTTCGGCCCAGGCGTCGCCCGTCACCTGCTGGGCGCGCACGCGGGTGTTGCCGCCGCAGATGGCGAAGTGCGCGCACTGGCCGCAGCGGCCGCCCACTGGGCGCGGTTTGGCCTTCAGGCCGGCCATCAGCGGGTCGGAGGTGTTCATCCAGATTTCGGAGAAGGGCCGCGCCTTGACGTTGCCCAGGCCGTAGTGCCACCACATGGTGTCGGGGTGCACGTCGCCCACGTTGTCGATGTTGGCCACGTTCACGCCCGATGAGTTGCCGCCCCAGGCGACGAGGCGCTGGCGCACGTCTTGGCTCCAGCGCGGCAGGTGCTTCTCCACCCATTGCAGCAGGTACACGCCGTCGGCGTCGTTGTTGCCGGTGACGTATTCGTGCTGGCCGCCGCTCTGCGCGTCGTCCCAGGCGGTCTGGTAGAGCAGGTCGAGCGCCTGCCGGGTGGCGATATGACGCGCGTCCTTGCCGCGGTGGATGTTGCCGCGACCGGCGTAGTTGAGGTGGCTGAAGTAGAACTTGTCCACGCCTTCGTCGCGCATGAGTTGCAGCAGGTTCGGCAGGTCGTGCGCGTTCAGCTCGGTCATGGTGAAGCGCAGGCCGACCTTGGTGCCGAGCTTTTGCAGGTGGCGCACGGCGGCCAGGCTGCGGTCGAAGGCGCCTTCGAGCCGGCGGAACTTGTCGTGCGTGGCGCCGATGCCGTCCAGGCTGATGCCCACGTAGTCGAAGCCAGCGTCGTGGATGCGCGCCGCCAGCGGCTGGTCGATCAGCGTGCCGTTGGTGGACAGGCCGACGTAGAACTTCATCGCCTTGGCGCGTTCGGTGATCTCGAAGATGTCGGGCCGCAGCAGCGGCTCGCCGCCCGAGAGGATCAGCGCCGGCACGCCGAAGGCCTTCAGGTCGTCCATCACGGCGAACACCTGCTTCAGCGTCAGCTCGCCCGGGTAGTCGTGGTCGGCGCTGAAGGCGTAGCAGTGCTTGCAGGTGAGGTTGCAGCGGCGGATCAGGTTCCAGATGACCACCGGGCCCGTGGGGCCGGCGCCGGCCGCCTCTTCGCTGCGGCGGCGCGTGGGCGCCGGGTACTGGCCGCTGGCCTCGGCGCGGGCCAACTCGTGCATGAACTGGGAGATGCGGAACATGGGCTGGCCCTCGGGGCTGGCTGGGATGAAATCATCTTAAGC
>JAEXBL010000205.1 GCA_023394015.1 Pseudomonadota bacterium
CCGCCATCCGGTGCGCGCCGTGCGGCCGAGCGCGCCGCCCTGCGGCGCCAGTTGCGCGCGGGCGAGCGCGACTGAAACGCCCAGCCGTGCGAGGCCGGAGCACTCCTACCTGGCCGTTCGACGGCACCATGACGAGGCACTGACGGCCAGTTTTTTCAGGCGCCGGCAACCAGCTGGCAGGCACTGGCAGCTATCAATCCTATAGCTCACCATGCCACCCGCGGCACCGCGCCCGGTGCGGTGCGGTGCTCGCTACACTGCACGCTTTGCCGGCCTGCCCTTCTCCCCGCCCCATGTCCGTCTTCAACTTCACCTTCGTCCCCTGGTTTCGCGCCGTCGCGCCCTACATCCACATGCACCGCGGCAAGACCTTCGTGGTGGGCGTGGTGGGCGAGGCGGCGGCCGCCGGCAAGCTGGCCAACATCGCCACCGACCTGGCGCTGATCCAGAGCATGGGCGTGAAGATCGTGCTGGTGCACGGCTTTCGGCCGCAGGTGAACGAGCAGCTGCGCGCCAAGGGCCACGCGGCGCACTTCAGCCACGGCCTGCGCATCACCGACGAGGTGGCGCTGGATTCGGCCCAGGAAGCGGCCGGCCAGCTGCGTTACGAGATCGAGGCCGCCTTCAGCCAGGGTCTGCCCAACACGCCCATGGCCGGCTCCAAGGTGCGGGTGATTTCGGGCAACTTCCTCACCGCGCGGCCGCTGGGCATTCTGGACGGGGTGGACTTCAAGCACACCGGCGTGGTGCGCAAGGTGGACGTGGCGGGCATTCTGCGCTCGCTCGAATCGGGCGCGCTGGTGCTGCTGTCGCCGATCGGCTTTTCGCCCACCGGCGAGGCCTTCAACCTGGCGATGGAAGAAGTCGCCACCTCGGTGGCGATGGCGCTGCAGGCCGACAAGCTGATCTTTCTGACCGAAAAGCCCGGCCTGCGCGTGCGCCCGCTGGAGCCCGAGGCCGAGGACAACCCGATCGACACCGAAATCCCCCTGAACGAGGCGCGCGCCCTGCTGGCCCGCCTGCCGCGGCCCGAGAAAGCCAGCGACGTCGGCTTTTACCTGCGCCATTGCGTCACCGCCTGCGAGCACGGCGTGGAGCGCAGCCACGTGCTGCCGTACGCCGTGGACGGCGCGCTGCTGCTGGAGATCTACATGCACGACGGCATCGGCACCATGGTGGTCGATGAGAAGCTGGAGAGCCTGCGCGAAGCCACCAGCGACGACGTGGGCGCCATCCTGCAGTTGATCGAGCCGTTCGAGCAGGACGGTACCCTGGTCAAGCGCAGCCGCACCGAGATCGAGCGCGACATCGGCAACTACAGCATCGTCGAGCACGACGGCGTGATCTTTGCCTGCGCCGCGCTCTACCCCTACCCCGAGGCCAAGACCGGCGAGATGGCCGCCGTCACCGTGTCGCCGCAAAGCCAGGGCCAGGGGGATGGCGAGAAGATCCTCAAGCGCATCGAGCAGCGCGCGCGCGACATGGGCCTGCAAAGCATCTTCGTGCTGACCACGCGCACCATGCACTGGTTCATCAAGCGCGGCTTTCGCCAGGTGGACCCGGACTGGCTGCCCGAGGCGCGCAAGCGCAAGTACAACTGGGACCGCAAGAGCCAGGTGCTGGTGAAGAACCTGTAGCCGCCTGGCTCGGCGCGCCGGCAGGGGTGCGGGCGGTTTTCCTACGGCGCGCGGCGCGGGCGCGGCCTACAGTGGGCGCATCGTCAACCAACAGCGGAGCGCATCATCATGGAACTGGTCTGGTTCATTCTCGTGGGGCTGATCGCCGGCGTGCTGGCCGGCATGCTGGTCAAGGGTGGCGGCTTCGGCATCGTCGGCGACATCGTGGTCGGCATCTTGGGCGCCTTGCTGGGCGGCTTTCTGTTCGGCTCGCTGGGTGGCGCCGTCGGCGGCGGGCTGCTGGGCAGCATCGTGGTGGCCACGCTGGGCGCGGTCATCGTGATTCTGTTGCTGCGCCTGATCAAGCGCGCCTGATTCGGGCGCCCCGCCCCCAACCAAAAGCGGCCCTTTCCGGCCGCTTTTTTCGTAGGCGCTGGTGCCACGCAGCCTCAGGCCGGCAGCATGGCGCCGGGCCGCCCGCGCCCCGTGAGCAGTAGCGCCCCGATGGTGAGGATGAAGATGCTGAACCAGATGAAGGACCAGTTGGCGATGGTCATGCCCAGAAAGGTCCAGTCCACCGCCGTGCAATCGCCGGCGCCGCGGAAGATCATCGGAATCGCACGCTGCAGCGGGAACGACTCGATCATGCCGTACAAATCGCGCCCGCAGGTGGCAAACGGCGGCGGGTTCCACTGCAGCCAGCGCTGGCGCGCGGCGGTGAAGGCGCCAAAGCCGCCCACGGCCACCGCCAGCAGGCCCCATGAGCGCCAGCCGACCGGGCCCTTGCACAGGGCCGCCAGCGCGCTGAACACGCCCACCCCGATCAGGCAGTAGCGCTGCACCACGCACATGGGGCAAGGGTCCAGCCCCAGCATGTTCTGCAGATAGACGACGCCGAAGATCAGCATGCCCAGGCACATCAGGGC
>JAEXBL010000223.1 GCA_023394015.1 Pseudomonadota bacterium
CCCTCGTTCTTCGACAGCCTGACGGACAACCCGCTGCTGCTGCCCGGCGCCGGCCTGCTGGCCCTGCTGGCCGGCTACGGCTTCTACCGCGCGCGCCAGCGCAAGAAAAGCGCCGCCCCGCTGGACAGCAACTTCATCGAAAGCCGGCTGCAGCCCGACTCTTTCTTCGGCGCCAGCGGCGGCCAGCGCGTGAACACCAAGGACGGCGTGGTCAGCGGCAGCTCGTCCATGGCCTACTCGCCCAGCCAGCTCGATGCCGCCGGCGACGTCGACCCCGTGGCCGAAGCCGACGTGTACCTGGCCTATGGCCGCGACATGCAGGCCGAGGAAATCCTCAAGGAGGCGCTGCGCACCCACCCGGGCCGCATCTCCATCCACCGCAAGCTGGCCGAGATCTACGCCAAGCGCCGCGACGCGCGCGCGCTCGAGGCCATTGCCACCGAGGCCTACGGCATCACCCAGGGCCAGGGCCCCGACTGGCAGGCCATCACCAGCCTGGGCAGCGAGCTGGAGCCCAGCAACCCCCTGTACCAGCCCGGCGGCGCCCCGGCGACCAAGCCGGTGCCGATGCAAGCCCGCCCCAGCTTCGGTGCCGACACCGAGCCGCAGACCGCGCAACTGCTCGAGAAGCCAGCCCCCGACAGCCTGGGCGCGCCGCTGGACCTGGACCTCGATCTGGACGACGCGCCCGTGCGTGCCGCGGTGACGACGGCGCCCTCGCCCCTGCCCCCGGCACCGCCCCCGTCCTCAGTGGCGCCGGCCGCTGTGGCAGCAGGCGCCACGGCCGCCGCCGCAGGGGTCACCGCCGCAGCGCGTGCCCCCGTGCCGCCACCCACGCCGGCGGCCGATGCCTCGGCACCGCTGGACTTCGACCTGGATCTGGAGTTCTCGCCACCGTCCGAGCTGGGCACCACGCAACCGCCGGCCGAGCCACCCGCGACGGTGGCGCCGGCCGTGGCCGAAAACTCCGGCATGATCGACTTCGACATGGACGCCCTGTCCATCGACCCGGACTCGCGTTCAGGTGGTGAACTGCGCACCGAGCAGCCCGAGGACGCCGACGACGACCCGCTGGGCACCAAGCTGGCGCTGGCCCAGGAGTTCCACGCCATCGGCGACAGCGAAGGCGCACGCGCCTTGGTCAAGGAAGTCATCGCCGAATCGTCCGGCGCCATGCGCGCACGTGCCGAGCGCTTCCTGGCAGAGCTGAACTGATTGGCTCTGACACGATGCAATGCGGCGCCCTCCGGGCGCCGCATTGCATTGGAGCCCCACCTGTTGCCGCCACAATGTGGGCATCGTGAGAATCGCGCTCGGCATCAGCTACCTCGGCAGCGCCTACCAGGGCTGGCAAAGCCAGCCCTCGGGCCAGACGGTGCAGGACCGCCTGGAATCGGCGCTGGCCCAGTTCGCCACCGTGCCCATCAGCACCCTGTGCGCCGGCCGCACCGATGCCGGCGTGCACGGGCTGATGCAGGTGGTGCATTTCGACACCGAGCTGGCGCGCGAGCCCTTCTCTTGGGTGCGCGGTACCAACCGCTTCCTGCCGGCCGATATCGCCGTGCAATGGGCGCAGCCGGTGCCGGACGCCTTCCACGTCCGCGCCAGCGCCCTCGCCCGCCGCTACGCCTACGTGCTGCTCGAATCGCCCGTGCGCCCCAGCGTGGAGGCGCAGCGCGTGGGCTGGGTGTTTCGCCCGCTGGATGGCGAGGCCATGCGCCAGGCCGCCGGCCACCTGGTCGGCGAGCACGACTTCACATCCTTTCGCGCCTCGGCCTGCCAGGCACTGTCGCCCGTCAAGCAGCTCACGCGGCTGCAGATCACGCGCCGCGGCGCCTACTGGCGCTTCGACTTCGAGGCCAGCGCCTTCCTGCACCACATGATCCGCACCATCATGGGCTGCCTGGTGCAGATCGGCCAGGGCTTGCAGCCGCCCGGCTGGATGGCCGAGGTGCTGGCCGCGCGCGACCGCGACGCCGCCGCGCCCACCTTCGCGCCGGATGGCCTGTACTTCCTCGGCCCGCGCTACGACCCGTGCTGGAAGCTGCCCGAACGCACGGCGGCCTATGATTGGCTGCCATGAACGCCACCCGGATTCCGATTCAAGAAGCCATCTCTCCGTCATTCCGGCGCAAGCCGGAATCCATGTTCGCGAGACGTCGTCCTTGGATTCCGGCTTGCGCCGGAATGACGGTGTAAAGGGCCATGCGCATGGCCAACGCTGCCAGCCGCACCCGCATCAAGATCTGCGGACTCACGCGCGAGGCCGACGTGGACGCCGCCGTCGCCGCCGGCGCCGATGCGATTGGCTTCGTGCTCTACCCGAAAAGCCCGCGCTTCGTCACGCCGCAGCGAGCGGCGGAACTGGCCCGCCGGCTGCCACCCTTCGTCACCCCGGTGCTGCTGTTCGTCAACGAGTTCGCTACAAATATAGAAGCTGCCAGCGCTGCTGTACCGGGCGCCGTGCTGCAATTTCATGGTGACGAGTCGCCCGCCGACTGCCTGGCCGCCGCGCAAGTCACCGGCCGCCCATTCCTGCGCGCGGCGCGCATGCCGGCGCCCCCGGCGCCCGCGCTCGACTTGGTAAAATTCGCCCACGATCACAGCGCCGCCCAGGCCATCCTGATCGACGCCGACAGCCAGGGCTTCGGCGGCAGCGGAAAGACATTCGATTGGTCACTCGTTCCAACAAGCGTTCCCGCTCACCTCGTCTTGTCTGGTGGGCTCACACCTGCAAACGTGAGCGATGGGATCGCCGCCTTGCGCGGGCGTGGCCGCTCGCTCGCGGTTGACGTTTCCTCCGGCGTCGAGGCCGACGGCCCGCACGGCCAGCCCCTGAAGGGCATCAAGGACGCCGCCAAGATCCACCAGTTCGTCGCCGCCGTGCGCGCGGCCGATGGCCTACCCTTTTGACCCACCCATGATCGACTACCAGCAGCCCGACGCCAGCGGGCATTTCGGCCGCTACGGCGCCAGCTTCGTCAGCGAGACGCTGACCTACGCCATCAACGAACTGAAGGACGCCTACGCCAAATACCAGCACGATCCCGACTTCCTGGCCGAATTCCAGTCCGAGCTGGCGCACTACGTCGGCCGCCCCTCGCCCATCTACCACGCCGCGCGCACCAGCCGCGAACTCGGCGGCGCGCAGATCTATCTCAAGCGCGAAGACCTCAACCACACCGGCGCGCACAAGATCAACAACGTCATCGGCCAGGCCATGCTGGCCAGGCGCATGGGCAAGCCGCGCATCATCGCCGAGACCGGCGCCGGCCAGCACGGCGTGGCCACGGCCACCATCTGCGCACGCTACGGGCTGGAATGCGTGGTCTACATGGGCGCCGAGGACGTCAAGCGACAGTCGCCCAACGTCTATCGCATGAAGCTGCTGGGCGCCACCGTGGTGCCGGTCGAGTCGGGCAGCAAGACGCTGAAGGACGCGCTGAACGAGGCCATGCGCGACTGGGTGGCCAACGTGGACCGCACCTTCTACATCATCGGCACCGTGGCCGGCCCGCACCCCTACCCGATGATGGTGCGCGACTTCCAGAGCGTGATCGGCCGCGAATGCCTGACGCAGATGCCCCAGATGCTGGCCGCGCAGCACATCGCCGCCGCCCACCCCGACGTGGTGGTCGCTTGCGTCGGCGGCGGCAGCAACGCCATGGGCATCTTCCACCCCTACATCCCGCACGAGCACACGCGCCTGGTCGGCGTCGAGGCCGCGGGCGAGGGGCTGGACAGCGGCAAGCACTCGGCCAGCCTGCAGCGCGGCAGCAGCGGCGTGCTGCACGGCAACCGCACCTACATCCTGCAGGACGACAACGGCCAGATCACCGAGACGCATTCCATCAGCGCCGGCCTGGACTACCCTGGCGTCGGCCCCGAGCACGCCTGGCTCAAGGACAGCGGCCGCGCCGAATACGTGGGCGCCACCGACGCCGAGGCGCTGGCGGCCTTCCACCACCTGTGCCGCACCGAGGGCATCATCCCGGCGCTGGAATCCAGCCACGCACTCGCCTACGCCATGAAGCTCGCGCCGACCATGCGGCCCGAGCAGTCCATCCTGGTCTGCCTGTCGGGCCGGGGCGACAAGGACATCGGCACCGTGGCCGACCTGGACGGCGTCGACTTCTACGACCGGCCCTCCATGCGTGGCCATGTGGTGAAAGGAGCGAAGTCATGAACCGCATCGCCACCACCTTCGCCGCGCTACAGGCCCAAAAGCGCACCGCGCTGATCCCCTACGTCACCGCTGGCTTTCCGTACGCCGACATCACGCCCGCGCTGATGCACGGCATGGTCACCGCCGGCGCCGACGTGATCGAGCTGGGCGTGCCCTTTTCCGACCCCAACGCCGATGGCGCCGTGATCCAGAAAGCCGGCGATCGCGCGCTGTCGCTGGGCATCAACCTGGCGCAGGTGCTGGCCATGGTGAAGACCTTCCGCGAGAAGGACCAGCAGACGCCGGTGGTGCTGATGGGCTATGCCAACCCGGTCGAGCGCTACGACCAGAAGCACGGCAACAACGATGGCGAAAGCGCCTTCATCCGCGACGCCGCGGCAGCCGGCGTGGACGGCGTGCTCATCGTCGACTACCCGCCCGAGGAATGCGCCGACTTTGGCGCCAGGCTGCGCGCCCACGGCATCGACCTGATCTTTCTGCTGGCGCCGACTTCCACCGAAGAGCGCATGCAGCAAGTGGCGCAGGTCGCCAGCGGCTACGTGTACTACGTCTCGCTCAAGGGCGTCACCGGCTCGGGCGCCCTCAACACCGCCGAGGTCGAGGCCATGCTGCCGCGCATCCGCCAGCACGTGCACATCCCCGTCGGCGTGGGCTTTGGCATCCGCGACGCCGAGACCGCCCGGGCCATTGGCAAGGTGGCGGACGCCGTGGTCATCGGCAGCCGCCTGATCCAGGTCATCGAACACCAGCCCCACGAGCGCGTGGTCGCCGCCGCCATGGACTTCCTGCGGCCGGTGCGCGCGGCGCTGGATGCATGAAGTGAAGTACCCCCTGTGCCGCCTTCGGCGTCTTCCCCCTCTCCAGAGGGAGGAGGACGGCGCCAGTGGTCGGGGGAACCCCGCCCACGGCACCCGCGTCTGGCCTGCGCCGCGGCCGTTGGCCCCACTGGATTTCAAGCGTTGCGGTGGACGCGCCAGCGCCGTGGAAAACTGAAATGGCAAGGTGTATGCTCGCCACATGAACATCGCTGACGTGGACTTTCGCGCCCTGCCGGTCTCCGAGCGCTTGCAACTGGTGACCGATATCTGGGACAGCATCGCCGCCGAACCGCCCGGCGCGCTGCCCCTGTCCGAGGCCGCCAAGGCCGAGTTGCATCGCCGGCTGGCAGCGTACGAGGCCGACCCCGACAGTGCCGTCCCTTGGGAGCAGGTGCGTGAATCCCTGTTGGCCAGCCGCGGCTGATGCCCTCCGTCAAAGTGATCCTGCGGCCCGAGGCGCAGCAGGAAGCGCTGGAGGCCCAAGCCTGGTATGAGACCCGTGCGGTGGGGCTGGGCTACGAGTTTGCGCGCGCCGTGGACAGCGCCGTTTCTCGCATCGCACGCACGCCACGCGCGTTCCCCTTCGTCACCGACCGGCTTCAGCACCTGACGACACGCCGATTTCCCTATTCGATCA
>JAEXBL010000261.1 GCA_023394015.1 Pseudomonadota bacterium
CACCCACGGCCAGCACCGGCAGCGAACTGGCGCGCTGCAGGCCCGCGGCGGCACGCGCCTCGTCCACGCGCAGCACGGCCACGCGCAGGTCGCTGTTGTGTGCCAGCGCGGCCTGCTGCAGGGCCTGCAGGTCGGGGTCAGCGATCAACTCTGCCCAGTGCAGCACCGGCAAGGCGGCGCCGCTGGCCGATGTGGCGGCTGGCAGCGCCGGGTACTGGGCCGGCAGCGCGGCCGGCGGCGCCTCGGGCTGCGGCGGTGCAGCGCAGGCGGCCAGCACGGCGGCGCACAGCAAGGCACTCAATCGGCCGGGCAGGGCTGTGACAGGACTTTCGCTCATGGATTGTGGGGGTACGCGGCCTTCAGGATGAAGGCGCGTTGTGATTTATAATTCATCGGTAGTTGAATTATAGGCCGTGATGAAAAGTGCTTGCAAGCGGAGGCAGATGCCCGGCATGCAAGGCTTGACCGCCGAATCATATGGACACGCGTGACACTGCCGTTTCCCGTTCCGCTGGGGCGCCGCGTCGCCGTGGCCGCCCGCCCAAGCAGGTCGCCGGGCCGGCGCCGGGCCGCGAGCGGCTGCTGCAGGCGGCGCAGGAGCACTTCTGCCGCCATGGCTTCGAGCAGGCCAGCCTGCGCGCCATCGGCCAGCAGGCCGGGGTGGACGCCGCGCTGGTGGCGCACCACTTCGGCTCCAAGGCCGAGCTGTGGGGCGCGGTGGTGGAGGACATGATCGAGCGCCGCAGCGGCCACCTGCAGGCGCTGCAGGGCATCGCGGCGGCTTCCGGCCCGCTGGTGGCGCGCGTCACGGCCTTGCTGGACTACTGGGTGGACTTTGTTGCACAGGCACAGGACCTGTTCATCTTCTTCTTCCGCGAATGGGTGGCGCCGGGCGAGCGCTTCGACATACTGGCCGACCGGCTGGTGCGCCCCGGCTACGACATCTGCCGCCCGCTGTGGCGCGAGGCCAGCGCCGCCGGCCTGCTGGCCACGCGCAACCCGGCCATGTTCCATGTCGCGCTGCTGGGCCTGCTGTGTACCACGCTGCACTCGCGAACGCTGATCAGCCGCCTGAGCGGCCAGCCGACCTCGATGCGCACCCTGACCAAGGCCTTGCGCGAAGACCTTCACGCCTGGCTCAAGACGCCCCTGTCGGCAGATCAGGGCGCCGGTCAGCGCTTGTTGTAGGCCTCGATCGGCTCGTCGTTGGGCTGCGCGAACAGCGCGCGCAACTCGTCGGACAGCGGCAGGTTCAGGCTGAGGTTGCGCGGCGCGATCGGTTGCGTGAACCACTGGCCGTGGTGCCTGGCCCATCTCGCCCGAGCTTGCGCAGCAACTGCACTACCGTGCTGCCGGTGGTGGCGGCCACGGTCTTGCGCCTGCCGAGCAGCGCGTGCCACCAAGTTGCCGCCGCCGGACAGGCGGTGCGGCCTGGCACGCGATCAGGCGCCAACAGCCGTCAAGCCAGGCGCATCAATGCCCGCCCGCGAGCTGCGCCGCAATGGCGCGCTTGAACGGCGTCACGCGCTCGGCCACACGCAGCACGGCGTTGCGCAGCAGGCGCGCGGGCTCGCCTTCAGCGGTGTAGAGCGTGGCCACCAGGCGCGTGGCCTCGTACAGCGGGCGCGTGGCCAGGCGGTGCGTGCGCTGGTAGCGCGCCAGCGGCTCGGGCGCGCCGATGTCGCGGCCGGCGGCGTGGGCCTGCAGCAGCTCGCGCGACAGCGCCTCCACGCTCAGCAGGCCGAAGTTGAAGCCGTGCGCCGTCACCGGGTGCATGCCCACCGCCGCGTCGCCCACGCAGGCAAAGCGCGTGGCCACCAGGCGGTGCGGGTACACGCCCACCAGCGGGTAGGCGTGGCGCGTGCTGGTGAGCTGCATGCTGCCCAGGCGCGCGTCGAAGCGGCGCGTGATCTCGGCGCTGAAGGCCGCCGCGTCCAGCGTCAGTAGCGGCTCGATCTGCTGGTGCGGCAGCGTCAGCACCACCGAGGCGCGGTGCGCGCCCGTGGCCGGGTCGTCGTTCATCGGCAGCAGTGCCAGCGTCTGGCCGTGGCCGAACCACTCCCAGGCTTCGTGGTGGTGCGGCTCGGCGTGGGTGAACTGGCTGACCAGCATGCTGCGCCCAAAGTCGTGCATGGCCGCGCCAATGCCCACGGCGCGCCGCGTGGTCGAGAGGCGGCTGTCGGCCGCCACCAGCAGCCGCGCCGTGTGCGTGGCGCCGCTGGCCAGCGTGACCTGCGCGGCGCCCTCATCCACGGCCACCCGTGCCACGCCGTCGCCGGCAATCACGCTGATGTCGCCATGCTGCGCGGCGCTGGCCTGCACCTCCTCCCACGCGGCGCGGCGGATCAGGTGGTTCGACACCAGCCAGCCCAGCTCGTCGCGCCGCGTCAGCCCGTGGCCGATCACCATGGTGAAGGGCGAGGGCCCGTTCATCACCCGCGCATCGCGCAGCGGCGACAGCGCTGCCGGGTCGACACCCTCGATGCGCGCCCACAGCCCCAGCCGTCGCAGCGTGGCCGTCGAAGGCTGCGTCAGCGCGATCTCGCGCCCGTCGAAGGCCGGCCTCGCCAGGGCGTCCTGGTCTTGCTGCTCCACGATGCCGATGGCCAGGCCCCGCCCCGAAAGCGCCCGCGCCAGGCACAGGCCCGCCGGGCCGGCGCCGCTGATGAGCAGGTCGAAGTGCATGGCGCCACAGCCTAGCAAAGTGGCCCGCGCTCAACGTTGATCGGTATCAAGCACGTCGGCAGGCTTGGTGCTGTTGAGAGGTGTCATGCCGACTGGTGCCAAGCAGACGATCATGTGTCGCCCTGCTCTACCCGCAGGGTAACGCCGGCGAGCAACTTTGCCAGCCTCGTCCCTCTGGAGTCCGTTGATCTGGATCGCTTTTTTCAAATCAAAACCATCCGCCCAGTGGCGCAGCTCAATGCCGACGAGTTAGCATTCAGTAGCGTTATTTTCAAATAGTCCTCCCTGTTTCAAGTATAATTTGCGATAGGTGAATTGAATAAGCTCAGAGAGGTTACCTATGCGTACTTGGTTGAAAGCAGCCAGTGGGCTGTTGGGATGTCGGTTTGCAGGGGCCGTTGCCTTAGGCGTGGCCTTGATGGGTTTGATGGGCGTGCCAGCTCACGCCGGTTTTGTCAACGGAGATTTCGAGGCAGGCAACACGGGCTGGGAAGTGCGTGGCTATCGGAATAATGGGGTGGCGACAATGCCGCCCGTGTCTTTTGGCGATCTGGGCCTAGTTGAACAAGCGGGTAACGAGACATTCACTCTGTCCACTGGACAGCACACTGTCACCTCGTTTCCGGACCACGATCCAGCGCTGCTCAAAATTCCCTACGAAGGAACGCAGTCCGGCCACGTGAACGGTAACTCCACCACGGGCGGCCAGCGTATTACCGGGCGGAAGACTACCGCCATCACCCAGACCATCACCACGACCTCGGCGGACGTGTCTGCCAGTGACGGTCTGATCCATGTGCGCATGATGATTGCGCCCGTGCTTTCGGACCCGGGGCACTCACCGAAAGAGCAACCCTACTTCTTTATCGAGGTGGTCAACGTAACGCAAGGCACCACGGTCTACTCGATGTTCAACTACGCCAACCAGCCAGGCGTAGCGTGGAAGACGGTGGGGAGCTTCAAGTACACCGACTGGCAGCCCGTTGACGTGCCGGTGAGCGGGGCAGTGGTCGGCGATCAGATCATGCTCCGCATCGTCGCCGCGGGCTGCAGCCCGTCGGCTCACGGTGGCGACATTTATGTCGATGCGGTCCGTACCGGCGCCGCCGCCGGCCTGGCGATTGCCGCCACTGGCCCGGCCAGTTCGTTTCCGGGCAACCATATCACTTACACCTACAACTACAGCAACAACGGTGCCGCAGGCACCACCGGCAACAAAGTGACCGTGGTGGCGCCGCAGGTGCGACAGCAATCGTCGACCACGGTGCTGGATTTGTCCTACGCCAGTCTCAATGTGCCGGCAGGCGTGACTTGCACCACGCCAGCCGTGGGTTCACCGGGCACCGTTGAATGCGACGTGGGCAGTCTGTCTGCCGGGGGCAGCGGCAGCTTCCAGATCACATGGACCATTCCAAACAACGCCTCCACCACTCCGCCCACCAACGTCGTCGGGCACGGTAACTACAACATCCAGGCCACCGGTATCCCACCGGCAAGCGGTCCACTGGTGAACACCATCTTGCTGCCCGCCAGCACGCCTCAAACCGATCTGGAAATCACGGTTGACGACGGCGTCACCACACTGGCGCCCAACGCGACAACCACCTACACCATCGTGGTGACCAACCACGGCCCAACCGCCGTGAATGGGGCGCCACTGAACCAAGTGTCCAGCGGCGTCACCCTGGGGGCGTGGACTTGCGTCGGTGCCGGCGGGGCCAGCTGCAGTGCAGCCGCGGGCAGTGGAGCGCTCAGTGGCGTGACCGTGAACCTGGGTGTAGGCCAGAGCGTGACGATCACGCAGGCTGGCACGGCGGGTATATCCGGCACCACGGACACGCGCGTGACCGTGGCCACGCCCTCGGGCGTACCTGACAGCGATTCGACCAACAACTCGGACCAGGACGTCAATACCCTCGTTGCCGGAGCAGCAGGGGGACCCACGCCCGTGCCCACTCTGGGCATCTGGAGCCTGCTGGGTTTGATGACCATGGTCTCGTTCCTGGGCGTGCGCCGTCGGCGCAGGGCGTAAAAAGGACGCGCCTTCAGCCTGTCATGAAAAGCCGGGCTTGCCCGGCTTTTCTTCTTTCTTTCCGGAGCTTGGCTTGTGAAACTGAACTTGTGCTGCGCGGCGATACTCGGCTTGTTGACCCTGGAGGCAGTTGCCACGCCGTCAGGCTGGCCGGTGCGCCAGCCGGGTCTGTGGCAGATTGACGTACAGGTCGGCACTGCACCGCCGGTGCAGGTGCGTCAATGCACTTCGCCCGAGGTCGATGTGGATACTTTCATGTCCATCGTGCCGGCGCAGGAGAACTGTCGGCGCCAGGTGCACCGGCTGGCGCAGGACAAATGGCGGGTGGCGACGGTGTGCGAAATCCATGGCCACGCGGCACATGGCGATGTGCGCTTCGAAGGCGACCCCAAGAAGGCCTACAACGGCAGTTACTCGGTTCGTAAACCACACCAGTTGCCCCTCGAAACCGGCTCCTTCCGGGCGCGCTATCTGGGCCCGTGCGAAGCGAGCCTGAAACCGGGTGAAATGTTGCTTCCCAACCGTGTCAAGGTAGATACGACCCAGCGGCACGACGAGCACGATCACCAGCATTGATGCCGAGGGGCTA
Source organism: Pseudomonadota bacterium (assembly GCA_023394015.1). Taxonomy (GTDB): domain Bacteria; phylum Pseudomonadota; class Gammaproteobacteria; order Burkholderiales; family Burkholderiaceae_C; genus Ottowia. The sequence continues at coordinate 5,307 of JAEXBL010000261.1, forward strand.
GCGCAAGCGATGTCAGAGGGCGTGCCGGGTGCGCAAGTCACCCTTCAGAGCGCCTGGAGAAGGCGTTGCAAGGCATGATCAGGCCATGAGCGCTTCGACTTTGGCTCTGGGCTGGCGCACGCTGTGGCGCGACTTGCGCGCGGGCGAGCTGCGGCTGCTGATGGTGGCGGTGACGCTGGCGGTGGCGGCGCTCGCCAGCGTGGGCTTTTTCTCCGACCGGCTGCAGGGCGGGCTGCAGCGCGACGCGCGGCAGCTGCTGGGCGGCGACGTGGTGGTCGTCAGCGACAACCCACCCGCCGCCGCCTGGACGCAGCGCGCCGACGCGCTGGGTCTGCAGCGCGTGCTCAACCTCAGCTTTCCGACCATGGGCCGCGCGCCCGATGCGCAGGGCGGCGCCACGCGACTGGTAGCGCTGAAGGGGGTGGAGCCGGGCTACCCGCTGCGCGGCCAGATGCGGCTGGCGCGCGATGCGCGCGACCGCGACGGCACGCCCACGCGCGACATCCCCGCGCCCGGCACCGTGTGGGTGGACGCGGCGCTGCTGGAGGCGCTGGCGCTGAACCTGGGCGACGCGCTGCTGCTGGGCGATGCCCGCCTGCGCATCGCCGCGCTGATCGCGCAGGAGCCCGACCGCGGCGCCGGCTTCATGAACTTTGCGCCGCGCGTGATGCTGCACGCCGCCGACCTGCCCGCCACGGGGCTGGTGCAGCCGGCCAGCCGCATCACGTACCGGCTGGCGCTGGCGGGCCCCGAGCCGGCGGTGCGCGAATTCAGCGCCTGGGCCGAGGCCGAGCTGCAGCGCCCCGGCGTGCACGGCGTGCGGCTGGAGTCGCTGGACAGCGGCCGGCCCGAGATGATGCGCACGCTCGAACGGGCCGAGAAGTTCCTCAACCTCGTCGCGCTGCTGGCCGCGCTGCTGGCCGCGGTGGCGGTGGCGCTGGCGGCGCGCGGCTTTGCGGCGCGCCGGCTGGACGATTGCGCCATGCTGCGCGTGCTGGGCCTGCCGCAGCGCGCCATGGCCGCGGCCTATGCGCTGGAGTGCGTGCGGGTCGGCCTGGCCGCCAGCGTGGCCGGGGGGCTGATCGGCTGGGCGCTGCACCACGTGTTCGTGGCGCTGCTGGCCGGGCTGGTGGACACGGCCCTGCCGGCCCCCAGCGGCTGGCCGGCGCTGTTCGGTCTGGGCATTGGCCTGACGCTGCTCGTCGCCTTTGGGTTGCCGCCGGTGCTGCAGCTGGCGCAGGTGCCGCCGCTGCGCGTGATCCGGCGCGAGGTGGGGCAGCTCAAGCCGGCCTCGTTGGCGGTGCTGGCGCTGGGCGTGGCGGGCTTCGCGGCGCTGCTGGTGGCCGTCAGCGCCGACATGACGCTGGGGCTGATCGCCGTCGGCGGCTTTGCCGGCGCGGTAGCGCTGTTCGCCCTGCTGTCGTGGGGCCCGGTGGCGCTGCAGCGACGCGTGGTGCGCCAGCAGACGGCGCCGCGCTGGCTGGTGCTGGCCACGCGGCAGATCTCGGCCCGGCCCGCGTACGCCGTGGTGCAGGTCAGCAGCCTGGCAGTGGGCCTGCTGGCGCTGGTGCTGCTGGTGCTGCTGCGCACCGACCTCATCAGCAGCTGGCGGGCCGCCACGCCGGCCGATGCGCCCAACCGCTTCGTCATCAACGTGATGCCCGACCAGGGCGAGGCCTTTCGCGCCGCGCTGCGGGACGCCGGCGTCACCCAGATGGACTGGTACCCCATGTTCCGCGGCCGACTGGTGGCCATCAACGGCCAGCCGGTCCACCCGGGCGACTATGCCGACGAGCGCGCGCAGCGCCTGGTGGACCGCGAGTTCAACCTCTCGCACGCGGCCGAGCAGCCGCCGCACAACAGCATTTCTGCCGGCCGCTGGCAGCCGGGCGAGGCCGGCGCCGTCAGCGTCGAGGAGGGCCTGGCCAGGACCCTGGGCCTGAAGCTGGGCGACCGCATGACGTTCGACATCGCCGGCATGCCGGCCGAGGGCCGCATCAGCTCACTGCGCAAGGTGGACTGGGCCTCGATGCACGTCAACTTCTTCGTCATGTTTCCGCTGGCCGAGATGCCGGAGATGCCCATCACCTACATCGCCGCCTACCGCGCCTCAGAGCAGCCTGGCTTCGACAACGCGCTGGTGCGGCAATTTCCGAACATCACCAACGTCGACATGAGCAGCACCATCGCCCAGGTGCAGCGCGTGCTGGACCAGGTGATCCGCGCGGTGGAGTTCCTGTTCGGCTTCACGCTGGTGGCCGGGCTGATCGTGCTGTTCGCCGCCGTCAGCGCCACGCGCGAGGAGCGCGCGCGCGAATTCGCCATCATGCGCGCGCTGGGCGCCGGCAGCCGCCTGCTGGCCGACGTGCAGCGCGCCGAGCTGGCCGGCGTGGGCCTGCTGGCCGGCCTGTTGGCCAGCGTGGTGGCGATCGGCGTGGGCTGGGCGCTGGCGCGCTACGCGTTCGAGTTCACCTGGACCGCCTCGCCCTGGGTGCCGCTGGCGGGCGGCGCGGTGGGGGCGCTGCTGGCCCTGGCCGCCGGCTGGTGGGGGCTGCGCGAGGTGCTGCGGCGGCCGGTGGTCGAGACGCTGCGGCGGGCGGTGGTGGAGTAGGGACTGGCGGCCCTGCGGAACTCGCTTCGTTCGCTGCGCTCACGCCGCTCAGACAGCCGCAGCGAGTCAGATCACGAAGCGCGGCATGCTGCGCTGCCGCACCCGCCCCACGCCCTGTGCTTCTCGATACGGCCGGAGGGGGGAGGTGAAGCCCACTCGGGCCATCGCTGCGCTCGGCCGCGGCGGTCATCCCACGCATGCCGGGTCGATCTGGTGATTTAGAGTCTGCGCTCTGTAGGCGAACGCCCCGACTGCGGGTTTGTTCCTAAACCTTTCGGCTGACTTGTGTTTCACTCGCCCCATGGCTGACACGACGAAAACGATTCACCTGGCGCTGCAGGGCGGCGGGGCGCACGGTGCCTTCACCTGGGGCGTGCTGGACGCGCTGCTGATGGATGGGCGGCTGCGGCTGGCGGGCATCAGCGGCACCAGCGCGGGCGCGGTGAATGCCGTGGCGCTGGCGCACGGCTGGGCGCAGGCGCTGGACGAGAAGCAGGACCCCTGCGAAGGCGCCCGCGCGTCGCTGGCGCGGGTGTGGACCAAGGTGATGGACCTGGGCGACGCCAGCAAGAGCGCGGCGCGCCTGACCAAGCTGATGATGGGCGCGCTGCCCGGGGCGCTGACGCGCATGTCGCCTTACATCACCAACCCGCTCGACATCAACCCGCTGCGCGAGTTGATAGAGCGCGAGATCGACTTTGACCGCCTGGCGCGGCTGAAGTCGCCGCGCGTGTTCGTGGCCGCCACCGACGTGGAAACCGGCCGCGCCGAGATCTTTGCCGGCCGCCGGCTGACGGCGCAGGCGGTGATGGCCTCGGCCTGCCTGCCGCAGCTGTTTCAGGCGCCCGAGATCAACGGCAAGCTTTACTGGGACGGCGGCTATTCCGCCAACCCCGCGCTCGGCCCGCTGGTGGAACTGGGCGAGACCCGCGACATCCTGCTGGTGCAGATCAACCCGCTCAAGCGCGCGGGCAAGCCCACCACGGCGGCCGAGATCACCGACCGCGCCAACGACCTGACCTTCAACGCCAGCCTGATCTCGCAGATGCGCACCATCGCGCTCATCAACGAGCTGATGGCGCGCGGCGTGGCCCGCGAAGGCCTGAAGCCGATCCACATGCACCGCATCGACGGCGGCACCGCACTGGCCGAGATGCCGGCCTCCAGCAAGGTGATGCCCCAGCGCGCGTCGCTGGAAAAGCTGTTTGCGCTGGGGCAGGACAGCGCGCAGCGCTGGCTCAAGCGCAACTACGGCGACGTGGGCG
>JAEXBL010000294.1 GCA_023394015.1 Pseudomonadota bacterium
CCTTCAGCCGGGCGGCCACGGCGTCGATGCGGACGGCCGGCACCAGCGCGCGGCGGATGGCGGTGCATTTCTGGCCGGCCTTTTGCGTCATCTCGCGCGCGATTTCCTTGACGAACAGGTCGAACTCCTCGTCGTCCGGCGTCACGTCGGGCGCCAGGATGGCGCAGTTGAGCGAATCGGCCTCGGCGTTGAAGGGGATGCTGTGCGCCACCAGGTTGGGCGTGATGCGCAGCTTGGCCGCCGTGTCGGCCGAGCCGGTGAAGGTGACCACGTCGCGCACGCCCAGCCGGTCCAGCAGGTCGCCCGTGCCGCCGATCACCAGTTGCAGTGCACCCTCGGGCAGGATGCCCGAGTCGTTGATCAGGCGCACCAGCTTCTCGGTGAGAAAGCTGGTGGCCGTGGCCGGCTTGCCGATGCAGGGCAGGCCGGCCAGAAAGGTAGGCGCGAATTTCTCCAGCAGGCCCCAGACCGGGAAGTTGAAGGCGTTGATGTGCACCGCCACGCCGCCGCGCGGCACCAGCACGTGGGTGCCGGCGAAGGCGCCGGTCTTGCCCAGCGGCATGGGCGGGCCCTCGTGCCACAGGTTGCCGGCCTTGGGCAACTCGCGCGCCATGCTGGCGTAGGCGAAGAGCGTGCCGGTGCCGCCCTCGATGTCGACCCAGCCGTCGGCGCGCGTGGCGCCGGTGTGGAACGACAGCGCGTACAGCTCTTCCTTGCGCTCGCCCAGGTACTTGGCCAGGCTTTTGAGCATGGCGGCGCGCTGCTGGAAGTCGGTCTGGCGCATGGCGGCCAGGCCGGTGGCGCGCGCGTAGTCCAGCGCCTCGCCGAAGTCGATCGCCTCGTCGTGCGTGTGCGCCACCACCGCGCCGTCGATGGCGCTGCGCAGCGCCTGCGCCGGCTGGCTGCCGATCCAGCGGCCGGCAATGTAGCTTTGAAGTTGCAGGGTGCTCATGAATAACTCCTCGTGAATTCAGGGTTCAATCAAGACATTCACCGCAGAGGCGCAGAGAGCGCCGAGTTGCGCAGAGAGAACGCTTGAATTTCTCTGCGGTCCCTCTGCGTTCTCTGCGCCTCTGCGGTGAGAACATCGCTTCGATGAAGGCGGCGCGCCGAGCCCCTCGAAGGCCGGCAGCGATCACGCGGCCTTCTGGCCGCCAACGCCGAGGTAGGTCTCGATCACGCGCCTATCGTGCATCAACTCGCCCGCCGCGCCGGTCAGCGCCACCTCGCCCATCTCCAGCACGTAGCCGCGATCGGCCACGTTGAGGGCGGCGCGCGCGTTCTGCTCGACCAGCAGCACCGACACGCCCATGTCGCGCAGCGAGGCGACGATGTTCAGCACCTCGCGCACGATCAGCGGCGCCAGGCCGAGCGAGGGCTCGTCCAGCATCAGCAGGCGCGGGCGCGCCATCAGCGCGCGGCCGATGGCCAGCATCTGGCGCTCGCCGCCCGACAGCGTGGAGGCCATCTGCGCGCGGCGCTCCTCAAGGCGCGGGAACAGCTTGAACACCTCGGCCATGCGCTCCTTCTGGTCGCGCTGGCCGCGCCGCCAGCGGGCAAAGCCGCCCAGCAGCAGGTTGTCGCCGACCGACATCTCGCCGAACAGCTCGCGCTTTTCCGGCACCAGGCCGACGCCGGCATCGACCATCGCCTCCACCGTGGGCCGCGCCATGGTCTGCCCGGCCAGCCGCAGCGTCCCGCTGGACGGCAGCAAGCCCATGGTGGCGTTCAGCAGCGTGGACTTGCCGGCGCCGTTGGGGCCGATGACGGTGACGATCTCGCCCTCGCCCACCGTCAGCGCCACCTGGTGCACCGCCTCCACCGGGCCGTAGCAGACCGAGAAGTTCTCCAGTTCCAGCAGGGGTTTGCTCATGCCCGCGCCCTTCACAAATCACCGCCCAGGTAGGCCGCCAGCACGCGCGGGTCGGCCTGCACCTCGGCAGGCGAGCCGCTGGCGATGACGGTGCCGAACTCCAGCACCGTCACCCGGTCGGCCAGGTTCATGACGAATTCCATGTCGTGCTCGACCACCAGGATCGCCAGCCCCTCGGCGCGCAGCTGCGACAGCAGCGCCGCCAGCGACTGCTTTTCCAGGTGGCGCAGGCCGGCGGCGGGCTCGTCCAGCAGCAGCAGCGACGGCTGGCCGGCCAGCGCGCGGGCGATCTCGACGATGCGCTGCTGCCCCAGCGGCAGCGAGGCGGCCGGCGTGTCGATGTACTCAGCCAAACCGCAGCGCTCGATCTGGCGGCGCGCCTCGGCCAGCAGCGCGGCCTCCTCGTGGCGGTCGGTGCGCAGCATGGCCGACAGCCAGCCGCGCTGGCCGCGCAGGTGCGCGCCCAGGGCCACGTTCTCGAGCACGCTGCGCTGGCCCAGCAGGCGCACGTGCTGGAAGGTGCGACCCAGGCCCAGCCTGGCGAAGTCGCGCGAGGGCTTGCCGGCCATGGGCTGGCCCATCAGGTGCACGGTGCCGCTGGTGGGATCGTCCACGCCGGAGATCATGTTGAAGAAGGTGCTCTTGCCGGCGCCGTTGGGGCCGATCAGCGCGTGCACCTCGCCGGCCTTCACATCCAGGTTGACGGCGTTGTTGGCCACCAGGCCGGCGAAACGCTTGGTCACGTCGCTGGCCTGCAGCACCACCTCGCCCGCGGGCGGCAGCGTGCGCTGCGCCAGCGGCGCGGCGGTGGCCTGGGTGCTGGCGCTGGGCGCCGGCCGGATGAAGCGGCGCGTGGCGCCGGCGATCAGCGGCCACAGGCCGTCGGCGGCGCGCTGCAGCACCAGCAGCATCAAGAGGCCGAACACCACGATCTCGAAGTTGCCGCTGGTGCCCAGCAGCTTGGGCAGCACGTCCTGCAGCTCGGCCTTCAACAGCGTGATCAGCGTGGCGCCCAGCACCGCACCCCACAGGTGACCCGAGCCGCCGACCACGGCCATGAACAGGTATTCGATGCCGATGTTGAGGTTGAACGGCGTCGGGTTGACGAAGCGCTGCAGGTGCGCGTAGAGCCAGCCCGACACCGCCGCCAGCAGCGCCGCCAGCACGAACAGCTTGATGCGCTGCTGCGCGGTGTTCACGCCCATCGACTCGGCCATCACGCGCCCGCTCTTGAGCGAGCGGATGGCGCGGCCCTCGCGCGAATCCAGCAGGTTGTGCATGGCCCAGATGCCCAGCAGCAGCAGCGCCCAGATGAACACGCCCAGCACGCGCGGCGAGGTCATGTCGAGCCCGAACAGGTTCAGCGATGGCAAGCCCGCCAGCCCGGTGAAGCCGCCGAGCACTTGCAGGTTGCCAAAGATGTAGTACAGGCTCAGGCCCCAGGCGATGGTACCCAGCGGCAGGTAATGGCCCGACAGCCGCAGCGTGACCGCGCCCAGCACCCAGGCGATGAGCGCCGTCACCGCCAGGCCCAGCAGCAGGCCCAGCCAGGGCAGCAGCCCTGCCGGGATGGCGGCCAGCGCCTGCTGCACCTGCGGATCGGTGGTGATCCAGGCCGTGGCATAGGCGCCCAGGCCGACGAAGGCGGCCTGGCCGAATGAGGTCATGCCGCCCACGCCGGTGAGCAGCACCAGCCCCACGGCTACCATCGAATACAGGCCGATGTAGTTCAGCAGCGTGACAGTGAACGGCGGCAGAAAGCCCCAGGCCAGCGCCAGCAGGGCGATGAAGATCCAGGTGACGTGGCGCGAAGTCATTCTTCGTCCTCCACGTGGTGCGTGTTCATCGACCGCCACCACAGCACCGGGATGATCAGCGTGAACACGATGACTTCCTTGAACGCGCTGGCCCAGAACGACGAGAAGGATTCGAGCTGGCCGACCAGGATGGAGCCGGCCAGCGCCAGCGGGTAGCTGGCCAGCCCGCCGATGATGCCGGCCACGAAGCCCTTGAGGCCGATCAGAAAGCCGGTGTCGTAGTAGATGGTGGTGATCGGCGCGATCAGGATGCCGCACACGGCGCCGATCAGCGCCGCCAGCGCAAAGCTCAGATCACCCGACAGCTCGGTCGGAATGCCCATCAGCCGCGCCCCGGTCTGGTTGATGGCGGTGGCGCGCAGCGCCTTGCCGATGATGGAGCGCTCGAAGAACAAATACATCAGTACCACCAGCACCACCGCCGTGCCCAGCACCACCAGCGACTGGCCGCTGACGGGAATGCCGCCCAGGTCCCAGCGCGCTTCCGACATCGGCGCGGTGCGCGAGCCCTCGGCGCCGAAGAAGAACAGCCCCAGCCCCATCAGCGCCAGATGCAGCGCCACCGACACGATCAGCAGGATCAGCACCGTGGCCTGCGCCAGCGGGCGAAACGCCAGGCGGTACACCAGCGGCCCCATCGGCACGATCAGGGCCAGCACCGCCAGCGTCTGGCCGACCTGCGAGGTCGGCTTGAGCCCCCACACCAGGCCCAGCGCCAGCAACGGCAGCGCCACTGCCCAGACCAGGGTGGCGCCCCAGGCCACGCGCGCGCCGCGCAGGTGGCGCCAGCCTTCCATGGCCAGCGTCAGCGCGGCCATGGTCAGCAGCATCCAGATGATGGGCGGCACCTTGCCGGTTTGCAGCGCGGCCATGGCCAGCGCCGCGTAGGCGACGAATTCGCCCTGGGGAATAAAGATGACCCGCGTGACCGAGAACACCAGCACCAGTGCCAGCGCCATCAGCCCGTACACGGCGCCGTTGACCACGCCGTCCTGCGCCAGCATCAGCGCGATCTGAGAATCCATGGGTTTTGCCTTGGCAAAAAAGACGCCCCGTCAGGAACCTGGGTTCCGGGGCGCCATTTTGCTGTTTACTCTATGGCTTCCCGCGCCTGCCGGGCAGGCGCGGGAGCCCGTTTGTGGCATCAAGCGGTCAGGGCTGGTACTTCCACTGCCCATTCTCGATCTTGACCATCACGCGCGCGCGCTGGTCCAGCCCCAGGTGGTCCTTGGGCGACATGGTGAAGATGCCGTGCGCGCCGGGCACTTCCTTCACGTTCTCCAGCGCGTCGCGCAGCGCGGCGCGGAACTCGGCCGTGCCGGGCTTGGCCTTCTTCAGCGCCTCGGGGATGGCGGCGGTCAGGATCAGGCCGGCATCCCAGGCGTGGGCGCCGAAGGTGGACACGCTGCCCTTGCCGTGCGCCGCCTCATAGGCCTTGATGTATTCCAGCGCCGACTTGCGCACCGGGTTGCTCTCGGGCAGCTGGTCGGCCACCAGCACCGGGCCGGCGGGCAGGATGGTGCCCTCCACGTCCTTGCCGCCCACGCGCAGGAAGTCGGCGTTGGCCACGCCGTGCGTCTGGTAGTACTTGCCGGTGTAGCCGCGCTCCTTCAGCGTCTTCTGCGGCAGTGCGGCGGGCGTGCCCGAGCCGCCGACCAGCACCGCGTCGGGCTTGGCGCTCATGATCTTCAGCACCTGGCCGGTGACGGCGGTGTCGGTGCGCGAGAAGCGCTCGTTGGCCACCAGCTTGATGTTCTTCAGCTCCAGCGCCTTGGAGAACTCCTTGTGCCAGTTCTCGCCGTAGGCGTCGGCAAAGCCGATGTAGGCCGCCGTCTTGACGCCGTTGGCCGCCATGTGGTCGGCGATCGCCAGCGCCATCATGATGTCGTTCTGCGGCGTCTTGAACACCCAGCGCTTCTTCTCGTCCTGCGGCTCAATGATGGCGGCCGAGGCGGCCACCGAGATCATCGGCGTCTTGGCCTCGGAGATCACGTCGATCATGGCCAGCGAGGCCGGCGTGGTGGACGAGCCCAGCACCACGTCCACGTTGCGCTCGGACACGAAGCGGCGCGTGTTGGTCACCGCCTGGGTGGTGTCGGAGGCATCGTCCAGCACGATGTAGTTGACGGTCTCGCCGCCGATGGTCTTGGGCATCAGCGCGATGGTGTTGCGCTCCGGAATGCCCAGCGAGGCGGCCGGGCCGGTGGCCGAAATCGTCACGCCGACATTGATCTGGGCCACGGCGGCCGTGGAGGCGCCCAGCACGGCGGCGGCGACAAGCAGCGCCAACTTGTTCAACTTCATGAGTGTTGTCTCCAGACAGGGATGAGAGGAAAACCGGCCGGGGCATGCGCATCGCCGCCCCAAAAGCTGACCGATCGGTCGGTTAATTCTATCGGCCGACACGCAGTTTCCCGCCGCGATCTGCTCGGGAATTACCCTAGCGCGCAGTGTTGTTTTCGTGCTTTCTTGCGCACGATGCTGGCGCGGCCGGCCACGCGCCGGATCACGCGGGAACGCGATGATGCAGAAATGCTCAGGCCACCGCCCGGGCGGCGCGCAGCGCCTCGATCTCCGCGGCCGAGTAGCCCAGCGCCGCCAGCACCGCCGCGGTGTGTTCGCCCTGGTGCGGCGGCTGCGCGCCAGCGCCCAGGCGCTCGCCCTGCAGCGTGAAGGGCAGCAGCGTGGTCTGCGCCGTCTGCCCGGCGCGCGCACCGTCGGTCAGGGTGATGTCGGCCAGGCCGCCGGTAGCCTGCAGGTGCGGGTCGGCGTAAAGCTCCTCGGGGCGACGGATGGGCGCGAACGGCAGGCCGGCCTGCTCGAACAGCGCCGCCAGCTCGGCCGCGCTGCGCGCCGCCAGGCGCTGGCGCAGCAACGGCAGCAGGCTGGCGCGGGCGCGCACGCGGTCGTTGTTGCTGGCGTATTCCGGCCGGTCGCGCAGGTCGGCCAGGCCCAGCGTGTCGCAGAAGCTGCGCCACTGCCCGTCGCTCACGGCCGCCAGAAAGATCTGCTCGCCGTCCTTCACCGTGAACACGTCGTACACGCCCCAGGCGCTGATGCGCTCGGGCATGGGCGCGGCCGGCTCGCCGGTGATGGCGTACTGCAGCATGTGCTGGCCGACCAGGAACACGTTGTTCTCGAACAGCGCGCTCTGCACCTCCTGCCCTCGGCCGGTGATGCCGCGCTGGATGATCGCGCCCAGGGCGCCGATGGCACCGAACATGCCGCCCATGATGTCGTTCACGCTGGCGCCGGCGCGCAACGGGTCGCCCGGACGGCCGGTCATGTAGGCCAGCCCGCCCATCATCTGCACCACCTCGTCCAGCGCCGTGCGGTGCTCGTAGGGGCCGGGCAGAAAGCCCTTGCAGCTGACGTAGATCAGGCGTTCGTTGACTTGAGACAGCGCAGCGTAGTCCAGCCCGTACTTGCCCATCGTGCCCGGCTTGAAGTTCTCGGCCACCACGTCGGCGCTGGCCGCCAGCCGGCGCGCCACCGCCGCGCCTTCGGGTTGGCGCAGGTCGATGGCGATGCTCTTCTTGCCGCGGTTGAACAGCGGAAAGAAGCCCGCCCCCGCGCCCAGCAGGGGCCGCGTGCGGTCGCCCTCGATGGGCTCGACCTTGATCACCTCGGCCCCCAGATCGGCCAGCACCAGCCCGCAGGTGGGGCCCATGACCATGTGGGTGAACTCCACCACGCGCAAGCCGGCCAGCGGGCTCGGGTTCGTTGTCGGCGTCATTGCATCATCCTGATCAGGCAGCGCGGCAGTTGGCTGCAAAACAAACAGCTACTCATTCGGCTGGCACGGCGGTTGCCCATGACGAATCACAAAAAGCATCGGCCCACACAGCACTTTGTCATTGGTCATCCGTCATGGCGCGCCAGCGCCAGTCATCGAGCGCAGCGAAGTCATGGCCCCTCAACCCAGCACATGCGCCAGCGTCAGCAGCACCAGCAGCAGCAGCCACAGCGCCACGGTGCGCCACACCAGGCCGACGACCTGGGTGAAGTGCGCGGTGCGCGCCGCATCGCCCGGCAGGCCGTCGCCGGCTTCGGCGCCGGGCGCCGTGGCGGGCTGGGGCATGGCCTCGGCCGACAGCGGGCGCAGCGAGGCGCCGCCCAGGCGCACGCCGATGGCGCCGGCGGTGGCGGCCAGGATCACGCCGTCGTTGCGGTCGGCAAAGCGCATGGCGTGGTTACGCCAGACGTCGATGGCGTCCTCGAAGCTGCCGACGATGGCAAAGCCCAGCGCCGTGGCGCGCGCGGGCAGCCAGTCGATCACGCGCCAGGCGGCGGCGGCCGCGGCGCGCAGCGCCGGGCTGGTGGGCTGGTCGGCCGCCTCGGACTTGCGGCGCCAGTAGCGCGCGCCGTATTCGGCGTTGCGGTAGAACACCGCGCCGGCCGGCCCCAGGCCCAGCACGGCGCCCAGGCAATACCACACCAGCACGCCGAACACGTGGCGGTGCGCGGCCAGCACCGAGTATTCGATGACGTGGCGCACGATCTCGCTGCGCGGCACGCGGCTGGCGTCCACCTGCTGCCAGCGCGCCAGCCGCACGCGGGCGCGCTCCTCGTCGCCGGCTTCCAGCGCCTCGCGGATGCCGGTGAAATGGTGGCTGAACTGCCTGAAGCCCAGCGTGAGGTAGAGCACGCCCACGCTCCACACCAGCACCAGCGGCCAGCCGGCCAGCCAGCTCAGAAACCAGTGCACCGCGGCCACGCCCAGCGTGGGCAGGCCCACGGCCAGCACCCAGGCCAGCCAGCCGTGCTGCGCCCCGCCGGCATCGACGTTGCGCCCGACCAGGCGCAGCCAGCGGCGCAGGCCCCTCACCGCCGGGTGGTCTTCGGCCAGCGGGCGCACCTGCTCCAGCAAAAGGGCGATCGCGATCGCAAAGAAAGCCATGGCGGCCATGATAGCCAGCGCCCCTGCGCCCGCTGCCGGCGCGCCATCAAGCCGACAGGAACCTGTAGAAGTTGCGCAACATGCCGGCGGTGGCGCCCCAGATGAAGCGCTCGACCTCGCTCTCGGGCGTGGGCGGCGACTCGCCGGTGCCCGGCTCCACGCGCACGCGCTCGACGTAGGGCATGGAGAACCACTCGCGCACCTGGCCCTGCCATTCCAGCCGGTGGCGGCGGTGGTGGGCGGGGTTCATCAAGAAGGACAGCGGCACCTCGAACGCGTGCGCCACCTCGTCGGGGTTGGGGTGCAGCACGAAGCCCGGCCGCACCACGGCCACCACGGGCGTGACGATGAACTGCGTGCCGGTGACGTACACCGGCAGCTGCCCGATCACGTCGACATGGCCGCGCGGCAGGTCCACCTCTTCCTGCGCCTCGCGCAGCGCGGCGTCGACCACGCTGGCGTCCTCGGGGTCGACCTTGCCGCCCGGAAAGGCGACCTGCCCCGAATGCGTGGACAAATGGTCGGCGCGTTCGGTCAGCAGCACCGACAGGCCGCTGGGCCGGTCCACCAGCGGCACCAGCACCGCGGCGGCGGCCGGCGGGCGGTCGGCAAAACGCGGCTCGCGGCGCAGCTCGGGCTGCCAGGCCGGTGGCGCCACGAAGCGCCGGCGCAGCGCATCGGGCGTCATGCGCTCGGTGGGCACGGCGGGCAGGTGCGCATCCACCCCCGTCACCGGCACCTGGCGCGGGTTGAAGTTGGGCAACTGGGACAGCAGGGTCTGGGTGTTCATGCAGGGCCAATGCGGTGGGGCCGCCACCAGGCGCGTCAGGGCGCGCACCGGGCCGTATTGTGCGCGGGCCATGAAAAAACCGCCCGGGCGCAAGGCCGCAGGCGGTTTTCTAGGGCGCCGCAGCCCGGCGAGGGCGGCTGGCGATGCCGGCTTACTCGGCGGCGGCGGCCTCGCCCAGTTGCTTGGCCACGCGGCCGGGCAGCTTTTCCTTGATGCGGGCCTTCTTGCCCGACAGGCCGCGCAGGTAGTACAGCTTGGCGCGGCGCACGTCGCCGCGGCGCTTGACTTCGATCTTGGCGATCAGCGGGCTGTAGGTCTGGAAGGTGCGCTCCACGCCTTCGCCGCTGGAGATCTTGCGCACGGTGAAGCCGCTGTTCAGGCCGCGGTTGCGCTTGGCGATGACCACGCCTTCGTAGGCCTGCACGCGCTTGCGGCTGCCTTCGACGACGTTGACGCTGACGATCACGGTGTCGCCGGGGCCGAACTCGGGGATGTTCTTGCCAAGGCGCTCGATTTCTTCTTGCTCAAGCTGCTGGATCAGGTTCATTTCAGGTTTCCTGTCTCGATCGTGCACGCGCTACGCTAGGGGCGGCAGTTTTGACGCTGTGCGGCAAAACCTTGTTCTGTGCCGCGGCCGGCAGAGGATCGAAAAGCCTTTAATTATAGCCCGCCGGAAGCCGGTTCGTCCACGCCGGTGGCTACGCGCGCCAGGGCGGCCTCGTCGGCCCGGCTCAGGCGCCCGGCGGCGCGGGCGGCGTCGATCAGCTCGGGCCGGTGGCGCGCCGTCAGTGCCAGGCGCTGCTCGCGCCGCCAGCGCTCGATCTGGGCGTGGTGGCCGCTCAACAGCTCGGCCGGCACGCGCTGGCCCTGCCACTCCTCCGGCCGGGTGTAGTGCGGGCAGTCCAGCAGGCCGTCCACCGCCGGGTTGAAGCTGTCGGCCTGGTGGCTGCCCTCGTCATTCAGCACGCCGGGCTGCAGGCGGGCCACGGCGTCGAGCAGCGCCAGCGCCGCGATCTCGCCGCCCGACAGCACGAAGTCGCCCAGGCTGATCTGGTGCGTGACGTGGCGGTCGATGAAGCGCTGGTCGATGCCCTCGTAGCGCCCGCAGATGAGGATGGCGCCAGCGCTGGCCGACCAGTGCTCCACGGCGGCGTGATTCAGCGGCTGGCCGATGGGTGAGAACAGCACCACGGGCGCCTCGTGACCGACGGCGTCGCCCCGGTCGGCCTGCGCCGCGGCCAGGCAGCGCGCCAGCGGCTCGGCCAGCATCACCATGCCGGGGCCGCCGCCGAACGGGCGGTCGTCCACGCGGCGGTAGTTGCCTTCGGCGTGATCGCGCGGGTTCCACAGCCTGAGCACGATCTGGCCGCTGGCGTAGGCGCGGCGGGCGATGCCGGCTTCGGTGAAGGGCGCGAACAGCTCGGGGAACAGCGTCAGCACGTCAAAGCGCAGCGGCGCGCGCGCGGCGGAGCTTGCGGCTTCAGGATTCAGCAACGGATATTCCCCTCATACACGGCCACCAGCGCCTGCCGATCAAGCGCCGCAGCCATATACGCTCTATTGAACGGAGCCCGGCTGCGGCGGCCGCTGCTCCATGGGCGTGAACAGCCGGCCCACGTCCACCGCGTCGAAGCGCTCCTGCTGGCCGCAGAAGTCGCAGCTCACCTCGACCTGGCCCTGCTCGGCCAGGACGGCCTCGGCCTCGGCCTGGCCCAGCCCTTTCAGCATGGCGGCCACGCGCTCGCGGCTGCACGAGCAGGCAAAGCGCGGCCCGCGCTCGCCGGCCTGCGGCGGAAAGCGCATCAGGTTTTCTTCCCAGAACAGGCGGCGCAGGATGGTGTCGGCGTCCAGCCCCAGCAGCTCTTCGCGCTTGAGGCTCTTGGCCAGGATGGCGATGCGCTGGTAGTCGTCCTCGGTCGCTTCTCCGGTCTGGTCTTCGCGCGCCACGCTGCTTTGCGACAGGTTGTCCTGCCCCTGCACCGGCAGGCGCTGGATCAGCAGGCCCGCGGCCACCTGCTCGTCGGCGGCCAGCACCAGCGTGGTGTCGAGCTGCTCGGACTGGCGCATGTAGTGCTCGACCACCGCGGCCAGGTCCATCAGCGGCGCGCCACCCTGGTCGGCCAGCGGCACCACGCCCTGGTAGGGCTGCTGGCCTTCCTGCCGGTGTTTCGGGTCGAGCGTGATGGCGCAGCGGCCCTGGCCGTGGGCGTTGACCATCTCGGGCAGGCGCAGGCCCGGCGCCACCGTGCCCACCACCGACGCGGTGGCGCGCAGGCGCATGTCGGGCTGCACCTCGGCCACGGCCAGCTTGACCGGGCCGTCGCCAAAAATCTGCATCACCAGCGCGCCGTCGAACTTGATGTTGCTTTGCATCAGCACGGCGGCAGCGGTCATCTCGCCCAGCATCTCGGCCACCGGCGGCGGCCAGGCGCCGGTCTGCGTGTTGGCGGCGCGGCGGCGCAGCACCTCCTGCCAGGCGTCGGTCAGGCGCACCAACTGGCCGCGCACGGGCAGGCCGTCGAAGATGAATTTGTGCAGTTCGGACATCCGGCGTATTTTGGGGCAGGCGCTGGCTTATCAACCGCCCCGCCACCGCGGGCGCCGGCCGATCTACAGCTTCTTCAGCGTGGCGCGAAAGCGCCGCGCGTTGTCGATGTAGTGCTGCGCGCTCTGGCGCAGGCCCTCCATCTGCTCGGGTGTGAGCTGGCGCACCACCTTGGCCGGGGTGCCCATGATCATGCTGCCGTCGGGAAACTCCTTGCCCTCGGTCACCAGCGAGCCGGCGCCGACCAGGCAGTTCTTGCCGATCCTGGCGCCGTTCAGCACCACCGCGCCGATGCCGATCAGCGACTCATCACCAATGGTGCAGCCGTGCAGCATCACCTTGTGGCCCACCGTCACGTGCCGGCCCACGCTGAGCGGCAGGCCAACGTCGGCGTGCATCACCGTGCCGTCCTGGATGTTGCTGCCCTCGCCGATGCTCATGCTCTCGGTGTCGCCGCGCAGCACGCAGCCGAACCACACGCTGGCATCCGGGCCGATCGTCACCTTGCCCATCACCTGGGCCGAATCGGCGATCCACGCGGTGTCGTCCACCTGCGGGCTCATGCCATCCACTTCATACACGGCCATCGGCTTGTCTCCTTGAGTCTGGTTGTTGCGGCTGCCTACAATTCTAGGGATGCCCCTGCGACCCCTGGCGTTGGAAGCCCTCTGCGAAGCCGATCTTGAACAAAAACTGGCCAAGGTGGCTGCCCTGCAAGCGCAGGCAGCTTCGCTTTCAATAGCGCCGGAGGCGGTGCTGGCACCCCCCGCCGCCCTGCCCGGCCGCCCCGCGCGGCCCGAGCTGATCGACCCGGCCCAGGTGCCGCAGCGCAGCGTGCACACGCCGGAAGGCCGCGCGGCGCTGATCCACGCCATCTGCCACATCGAGTTCAACGCCATCAACCTGGCGCTCGACGCCACTTGGCGCTTCGCCGGCATGCCCGAGGCCTTCTACCGCGACTGGCTGCGCGTGGCCGTGGAAGAGGCGCAGCATTTCAAACTGCTGCACGATCACCTGCGCACCCACCTGGGCCACGCCTACGGCGACTTTCCCGCCCACGACGGCCTGTGGTCCATGTGCGAAAAAACCAGCGGCGACATCACCGCCCGCATGGCCCTGGTGCCGCGCACGCTGGAGGCGCGCGGGCTCGACGCCACGCCGCTGATCCAGAACAAGCTGCGCCAGGTCGGCACACCCGACGCGCTGGCCGCCTGCGACATCCTGGACATCATCCTTCGCGACGAGATCGGCCACGTCGCCATTGGCAACCACTGGTACGGCTGGCTGTGCGCGCGCCAGGGCCTCGAGCCGGTGGCCCACTACCGCGCCCTGGTGCGCCAGTACGGCGCGCCGCGCCTGAAAGGCCCGTTCAACACCGCCGCGCGGCAGCAGGCCGGCTTTACCCCGGCCGAACTGGCAGCGCTGGCCGACGCCCCCGCGCCCTGATCGCTTTGCCGCGGGCGCGGGCAAGCGGCTACGATGAGACTTCGAACGCAGCCTCGCGCATGCGCCCGCGCTGCGGCCCTCATCCCTTCACCACCACGGAGCCCCGCATGAGCCAGAAACCCGTCGTCCAGGACATCGGCCCCAAGCCCAACGCCTTCGACATCGAGAACGCCACCAAGGACAACGCCAACTACCGCACCGTCGCCTGGAGCGGCAAGTACCTGCAGGTCACGCTGATGTCCATCGAGCCCGGCCAGTCCATCGGCCTGGAGGTGCACCCCGACACCGACCAGTTCCTGCGCCTGGACGCCGGCCAGGGCAAGTGCAAGATGGGTCCGAGCAAGGACAACCTGAACTTCGAGCAGGACGTGGAAGACGGCTGGTGCATCACCGTGCCCGCCGGCACCTGGCACGACGTCGTCAACACCGGCGACGAGCCGATGCGCCTGTACGCCATCTACGCCCCGGTGCACCACGCCGCGGGCAAGGTGCACGGCACCTTCGACGAAGCCGAGCAGGACGAGGATGCCGGCAACGACGAGCCGCCGGCGTGGTCGGTGCAGCCGCCGGCGACGCGGCCCGACAAGCACGGCTGAGCATTGACGGGCTGACCGGAAGGCCGCCATCCGGTTTGACGGCGGCTTTCTCGTTGTTGTCACTTCATGGCGCCTGGCGAGTGCCTGCTCAGCCATTCCTTCAGCGCCGCATCGATGCGCGTCTGCCAGCCGGCGCCGGTGGCCTTGAACGCCGCCATCACTTCGGGCGACAGCCGAATGGTGGTCGGCACCTTGAGCGGCGCCTTTTGCGGGCCACGCACACCCAAGGATTTGTGCACCGCCTGCGGCAGCACATCGCGCGCTGGCCGCGCCCTGGCGAAGAAGGCGTCGTCGAGCGGGGGGGTGTCGGCGTCCGCCCGGATGCCGGCATCGATCACCGCATCCTCTGCCTCGGAAGGCATCCCGATCTCGCGCCGGGCGACCATGTCATTGGACTTGGGCTTGGGCTTGGACATAACGTCTGACCTCTCTGCTGTTGGCGCGCCGCAAGCTGATCAGGCGCACCGTCGTTTCACGCAAGGTGAAAACCATCACGTGGAGTCGCGAGCCGATCAGGCCAATGGCCACAAAGCGCGTCTCCGCATAGCGCTGCCGATCATCCACGGCGACCAGCGCCGTTTCCCAGTCAAAATCCTCTGCGGCCGAGAACCAGACGCCATGCTTGGCCACATTGACCGCCAGTTTTTCTGGGTCGAATGCGTAGCGCATACCTGATTGTAATAACAAAAAACGAGCCGTCAATCAGATGATCATTGCATCTTGATCTGTCCCGCCACATCCTGCCCCGCCCCGAACCGCCGCATCAACTCCCCCTGCACCGCCGCCGGCGACAGGTGCTGCCCGGCCTTTTCGCGCGCAAAGGCCTCGGCCGCCACCGGATCGTCGTGGAACTTCAGGTACAGGCGCCGCAACTGGTCGGCGTCGGCAGGGCCGAGCTCCACCCGCTCGTCGATGCGGCCGGCGCGGATCAGCGCCGGATCGAGCCGATCGAGGTGGTTGGTGGTCATGAACAGCACCGTGCCCTCCTGCGTGGCCACGCCGTCGAGGGCGTTGAGAAAGCCGCTGAACGACAGCTTGACCTGCGCGTGCGCGGCGTCGCGCTCGCGAAAGAAGGCGTCCACGTCCTCGATCAGCAGCAGCGAGCGCTGCGGCACCGAGGCCAGCAGGGTGTGGATCTTCTCGTCGGTGACGACCGGACTGGCCAGGCTCAGCGTGCACACGTTCAGCCGCAGCTCGCTGGCCAGCGCGGTCACCAGCGAGGTCTTGCCAGTGCCGGGCGGGCCGTGCAGCAGGTAGCCGCGCCGCCAGGGAATGCCCAGCTGCGCATAGCGCGCCCGGCTGGCGAAGAAGCGCTCCAGATCGGCCAGCAGCGCCTCGCCCTGCCCCGCCTTGAGCACCACCGACGACAGCGGCCGGCGCGAGCCCAAACGCGCGCGCATCCAGTCGCCGCCATGGAAGGGGTTGGGGATGTAGACCGACAACGTGTCGGTCTCGCGCGCGGCGCGGGCCTCGATGGCCGCCTGCAGAAAGCCTTCCAGGTAATGCGGCGAGCGGCCCAGCACCGACAGGCTGACGCGCTCGAACACGCTCTGGCTGACCTGCAGTTCGCGCTTGAGCCACAGCCAGCGCCCGTCCACGCGCAGAATGTGCACGCCCTCGCCGGGACTGAGGAAGGCGCGCGGTGGCTGGCCGTTGCGCAGGTCCTCGGCCAGGCTCTGGTACTCGGTGCCGCGCCGCACGCTGCGGGCGGTGAACTGGTTCACCCCGCGCAGGCCCGGGTGCTGGTCCATGTACTCGACCAGCGCCGGAAACAGAAACTCGTCGCGCGAATCGACGCTGAGCGTGCTGATGAAAAAGCGCTTGCCCCAGCCGACGAGCAGGCCCGGCACGTCCTTCAGCCAGTAGGCCAGCGCGCCGGCGGCGGCGAGCAGCGCGGCCTGCAGGGCGGGTTGGGAAAACAGCGTGTCCATGGCGTTCAAAGCCGGATTCGCCCTGCGTCCGTGCATCGGCACGCGATGGCGGCAGCAGGTGAAGCGGCTGGGGCAAGGCATCTCATGGCGCGCATTGTGCGGCAGCGGCCAGCCTGCGCGAGGCCGCTCGGGCCGCTCCCGCACGGACGCCATTCGACGTCAAAAGAGCACATCGCCGCCAGCACCGGTATCCGGCCCTCACCCCCGCGGATGGTGCTGCGCATGCAGGTCCTTCAGCCGCTGCCGCGCAATGTGGGTGTAGATGGTGGTGGTGCCGATGTCGGCGTGGCCGAGCAGCATTTGCACGGCGCGCAGGTCGGCGCCGTGGTTGAGCAGGTGGGTG
>JAEXBL010000307.1 GCA_023394015.1 Pseudomonadota bacterium
GCCACCGGCTGGCACAAACCCGAGATCGACGCCGCCGCCTGGCTGGTCAAAACCTGCCCCCACACCCTCAACGCCAGCAGCGGATTCACCACCCAGCTAGAACTCGAAACCCAGGGCGCCGACACCACCGCCCACCCCGACGCCACCGAATAACCGACTGAGTTAAAGGGTTGTTGACATAGCCGCCTAAACGGCTATATACTACAGCCATGGTTGATCGAGATTGATCGCCACCCGCCCCGGCGGCACCGGGAATCCTGATAGGAGCAACATCATGGCACTGCAATACCCAGCACCCACCGTCCCCGCCCAGTGGGCCAATGACCACAACACGCACGACGCGGTAGCTACCGCTATCCACGCCATTGCCAGCGGCAAGCGCACGCCGGAAATGATCTGGGACGATCCGACGCCAGCCGAGTGGGATCACGTCGCCATGGCGGTCGAGAACTACGTTGCGGAGGGCCTGTACCCGGCCGAGCCTGATGGTCGCTATGCATGGGGCCAGGAGGCAATCGTTATCCCCGCCCACGTACAGGACGATGACTGACGCCCTGATTAACCTGCGCGTCCCGGCCGCCCTCAAGGCGCGCTGGGTGCGCGAGAGCCGGGCCGCAGGCATGCGGCTCACAGACTGGATCGTGCAGCGCATGGAGGCGCCAATGCAAAAAATCACCACCATCGCCATCCCTGCCGGCCTGGAATTTTCGGCGCTCAAGCTGGCCAGGGACGGTAGCGGCGACGTGTCTCTCGACACCGCAGTCGTCGCTCGGATCGAGAAGGCCAGCGGCCTGCCCGAGGGTTTTTTCATGACGCAACCCGAGGGCACGCTGGGCGAACTCATCGTGCGCTGGTATGGCATGCACAGGGCGGCCGGCGGCGCCCCCGACCCGGTGGCCGAGGATTTGATCTCCGAGGCCCGCGCCGAAGATGAGCGCGGAGGCGGTTTCAGCCACCAGCCAGGCCGGGCCTGACCCATGACCCCCGACCAATTCGCCGCCCTCGCCCAGCTCCTGCGCCTGCGCGCCGGCTCCACCCGACGCGAGCTGGCGCGCCTGGTCATGGTCGATGGCCTGAGCCACGCCGAGGCCGCCGCGCGCCTGGGCGCCCGGCCGCAAGATGTCTACAAGGCGATGGTCAGCGCCCGCACCGGCCTGGCCCTCGCCCGCCGCGCCGCCGGGCTGGACTGAGCCCGCACGCCCCGCACGGTGTAAAACCGTGCCCGTGACCGACAAGCCCAAAATCCAGCTCACCCACGCGCAGCTGCGCGCCCTCGCCCAGCTCACGCGCGAGGAACACCTCTACCGCCAGCGCGATTCCCTCCAGCCCATCCGCCGCGCCCACCTGCTCGATCAGTGGCTGCACGCCTGGAACGCGCTCATCGACGCCAGCGGCGACCTGCAGGACGCCCGCCTGGGCCCCGGCTGGCGGTTCCGCTGCCTGAGCGAGCCACGCCCCCCGCTCGACCACGCCGCCATCGCCGCCGCCGAACAGGCCATGGCCGCCGTCCAGGCCGCCGAAGCCGCCGCCTGGCAGCGCATCCAGCGGCTCATCGACCGGGCGAAGGAGGTGCTGGCCGATCAGCAAATAAAGTGAAGCAACTACCAGTCGTCGTAACGCGCACCAAAGCTCGGCTGAGTCTCAGGAAGATCGCGCATCAACTTGCGGAGAGAAACGATCTCACCCGTAGCGGCGTCGGTGAATTTCCCGGCAACCCTGCTGGCCTTAAATGAACGTGCTGCGCCACCACGGTCATGATCTCGGCCATTCAGGTACACCGCCCCGTCGTAACGAGAAAAGCTCGTGAACGAGACCTCTCGCGAGGAACTATCTCCGTCGTAGGTCGTGTAGTCGAAATAGAAAACCGGCCCGACTTCATGAGCGCTCAAGTCAGAGGGAGTGGGTTTGCGCCGCCGACGCGAAGATGACTTCGCGGGTTTAGGTGGCGCGCCGATGTGCGAAGTTTCAGAAGGGCGCGCCCACATGGGAGTGACTTCTGGAAGGGCGAGCTGCAACAAGTAGGGCGAGGTCAACTCGCCCGTTTCTGCATTGGCAAGCATCTTGGGCAACGCCTCAGAATTAAATGTGTGCGCGCAATCGCTCCCGGGCACCTGGCCGACAAAGAAAACATCTCCCAGGTGCCGGTAATGGTGGGTGAATCGCACGCGCCATTCTTCACGCACATCCCCGCTTTCATCCCTGGCACTGAAACGCCAAGTAGCAACTTGCAGCGCCGAAGGGGGCGCGCGGTCGTCACCGCGGGCCATGGATACGGCCGCATCGTTGGAGGCCGCGATGTGTTGGGCAATCGAATGGGAGACGGGATGAGCAGCGTTGTCATCGTCATCGGGAGCGACCGCAGGGCGCGATGAGCCGGCGGCGTCAACAGCTCGGCGTCGCCACAAACCCCAAGCCAACGGCGAACAAAGAAGCGCCCCAACCAGGAGCATTGAGATGTTGGCGGAGGTAGCTGGTGTCTCGCCGGACACACGGACAAAAGCGCCAGCCACAAAAAACAGGCCGAGCCAACCTGACAGGACAAACCACACCAACAGCCACCATCGCCTGACAACGGGTAGCCCGCGCGTAGCGCGCCCAGCCAACAACACCAACGGAACGATGCTGAGAAACCAAAGCGCGACGATCAGCTCATTCATCCCTACAGGCACCCCCAATCAGATTCATTCGCCGCTCGCCTTGTCGGCTCGGTACGGCGCCGGTTCCGCGAGCGTAGAAAGCACGGCGCGGGCTGCCGCCCGCCCTCGTTCGTCCGCAGCGCGGTAGTTATCGAGCAGCGACGCCTCCTCCACGGTCAACGTGCGCCCGCTCAGGTCGAGGCGCTGGCCCGTCAGGATGTAAACGATGTCAGCGCCAGCGCCGGCGATGGCCAGCAGGTATTTCGTGTCCGGCTGGCGCTCGCCTTTTTCATACATCCGTTGCGACCGATCCGTCAGGCCGGCAAGCGCGGCGAACTCGGCCTGGCCGAAGCCCAGCCGCTCCCGCTCCTCGATCAAGCGCCCACCAATGCCCATTTGTTCCGGTCGACTATTTGCACCGGAACTTTTATTCCGGCACAATGCATCGCACCTCAAAAGTGAAACATATAGCCGCATCTTAACCATGAACACCAAGCCAGAAGCCCAGCGACTGGACAAGTTGCAGCCCATTTCCCTGCGTCTGACCGACGCCGAAAAGCGCCAAGCCCGCCGGCTGGCGCAGGAGGAGGCGCGCAGCATGGCGAATTTCGCCCGCCAGATGTATCTGCTGGGCCTGCGCCATTACCAGCAACAACAGGAGGCCGCCACCGCCTGAGCGCGGCCCGGCCCCACCACCCACAACAACCCACGGAGGGCAGCCCCATGACGTATCCAGACCCCAACCGCGTGCGCTCGCACCGCGTGTCTGTCTGCCTCGACCAGTACGAGCACAACCTGCTGCGCGCGCTGGCCGAATACCAGGGCGAGCAGCTGTCTGTGCTGCTGCGCGAGCTGGTGGTGCGCGAGGCCCAGCAGGTGCTGGGCGCCGGCGGCGGTGCGGCGGTGGCAACGGTTCCCATGCCGGCCAGTGTGCTGGCGCTGGGCGCGTAAAGCGAGGCCATCACCAACCGCGCTTGCGCTGAAAAGCATCAGACATTTATCAGCTTACCCCCACCACCATGCCCCAACACCACCTCCACATCCCCCTGGGCGACGACGACGAGCGCCTGCTGCGCCGCGTGCAGCAGCGCCTGTGCCTGCCCACGCTCGACGCCGCCGCCGAGTGGCTGCTCAAAGCACGCCTGCGCCGCATGGGCCGCAACGCCACCCAGCGCGGCCGCGCCATGTACCCGCAGCGCACCGCGCCAGGAGCGCAGGCATGAGCGCCCCGAACGTGTCAGCCAGCAGCGTCGCCGGGGCGGCTGAAAATGGCCTCGAACTGGCCGTTCGACAGGCCGCGCAGCTCATCGTGAAAACCGTGGGCGCGCAGGGCTTCGTGAATGGCGCGGTGCTCCCGGGCACCACTGCTGACGATCACCCGGTAGATGGCGCCAGCTTCGTTGCGAACGGCAATGCGCGCGTACTGTCGCCCTTCGCGCGCCTGACGCCCATGGTGGGCGTGTGCATGCACGAGGGCGAGCAGGTCTTGGTCATCGGCCCTTGGATGGTGCCCTTCGATCAGTTGAGTTTGCATGGCTTCCTTTCGGTTGACGAGGTGCAGCAGCTCAAGGCCGCCGCCAAGAAGATCGAGCGTGATCTGTACCGGACGATAGCGCGGAAAAACGCGCAGGCCGTTGCCGCGAGGGAGCGGGAGCAGCAGGAGGGACACGACAGCCGCGCAACCATCGCGCACCGGCTGGAGGCCGAGCGCGTACGCCTGGGCATGACACAGAAGCAGCTGGCCGATGCATGCGGCAAGTCGCTGCGCACGTATCAGGACTGGGCATCGGGCAAAAGCTCGCCGACTGCCGACTACCTGGCCCGCATGGCCAGTGGCGCGGGCATTGACGTGGCCTACGTGGTGACAGGAGTTCGGGCATGACCCACACC
>JAEXBL010000317.1 GCA_023394015.1 Pseudomonadota bacterium
GTCGACTTGCCCGAGCCCGACAGGCCCATGATGACGAAGATCTCGCCCGGCTCGATGGTGAAACTGGCGTCGAACACGCCGATCGACTGCCCGGTCTGCGCCACGATCTCCTGCTTGGAAAGGCCCTGGCGCGCCAGCGCCAGCGCGCGCTCGGGCGCCTCGCCAAAGACCTTGAAGATGTGATCGACCTGGATTTGCTTGGCCACGGCCATCCCTCCGGTGTGGTGAACCGGGCGCGGCACGAGAACCAGCCGAAACGACGCCAGCGACGCCGACAACGACAGGCATGCTGTGAAGCCGCGCCTGGTTGCGGGTTGTGGAACGCTTGTGGGGGTGGGCCACCGAGCCGGCCAATGCGGTCAGGGCCACTGCTCACTGCTGTTGGCAAGCGCTGGACAGGGCCGGAAAAAGCAGCCGCACCGCCACAAGCCAGACCCGGCTGGCGCCGCGAAACAGGGTGCGCGTGACCGGGTCGGAAAACCTTCCATTATACCTTCGTTGGTATGAGGGCGCCACCCAACCCCGTGCAGAGGTAATGAAGGGAGGCTGCCTCCAGTGCGGTTTTTCACGCTTCATTTCAGCTCCCGGCGTCGGCGCCATCGCCGCTGGAAGCTATCGAAAAAGGAGCTTTGACCTTCCATCCCGGCTTGTGCGAACATCGGCGGTTCACGTGAGACTGTTGCTTCACCCAGAAAGGTTGCTTGTCATGACTGCTGCTCGCTTTTCTTCCCGTCGTTTCGCCGTCGGCACCCTGGCCGCCGTGGCCGCGCTGGCGCTGGCGCCCTGGGCGCAGGCCCAGCAGGGCGTCAAGTCGGTGGGCATCACCGCCATCGTCGATCACCCGGCGCTCGACTCGGTGCGCAAGGGCGTGCAGGACGAGCTGAAGGCACTGGGCTGGGAAGAGGGCAAGAACCTGAAGGTGGCCTACCAGAGCGCGCAGGGCAACACCGCCACCGCCGGCCAGATCGCGCGCAAGTTCGTCGGCGACAAGGTCGATGCCATCGTCGCCATCGCCACCCCCAGCGCGCAGGCGGCGGTGGCGGCCACCAAGCAGATCCCGGTGGTCTTCACCGCCGTGACCGACCCGGTGGCGGCCAAGCTGGTGCCGGACTGGAAGGCCTCGGGCACCAACGTGACCGGCGTCTCCGACGCGCTGCCGCTGGCCGCGCAGATGGACCTGCTGCTGAAAGTCAAGCCCGACGCCAAGCGCGTGGGCTACGTCTACAGCCCGGGCGAGGTCAACTCCACCATCGTGCTGAAGGAACTGAAGGCCGAGCTGCAAAAGCGCGGCATGAGCGTGGCCGAGGCAGCGGCGCCGCGCACGGTGGACATCCCCTCCGCCGCCAAGAGCTTGGTCGGCAAGGTGGACGTGATCTACACCACCACCGACAACAACGTGGTGTCGGCCTACGAATCCATGGTGCGGGTGGCGCAGGAGGCCAAGCTGCCGCTGGTGGCGGCCGACACCGATTCGGTCAAGCGCGGCGCCATCGCTGCCCTGGGCATGAACTACTACGACCTGGGTCGCCAGACCGGCCAGATCGTCGACCGCATCCTCAAGGGCGAGAAGCCCGGCGCCATCGCGCCCGAGGTGGGCGCCAAGATGTCGCTGGTGGTGAACCCCGGCGCGGCCGAGAAGCAGGGCCTGAAGCTGTCGGACGAGCTGGTCAAGGAAGCCGCCGACGTGGTGAAGTGAGCGCGGCGGCCATGCGCGCCGCCCCGTAAAATCATGTTTCCTCTTGTCACCGGCGCCCGCGAGGCGCCGGTGGCGTTTGCAGGCTTGTTTTTTTCGCAACGGCCAAGGCTTTCCCACGATGTCCCTGTTCTCGCTGATGGGCGCGCTGGAAATCGGCCTCATCTTCGCGCTGGTGGCGCTGGGGGTGTGGATCTCGTTTCGCGTGCTCGACTTTCCCGACCTCACGGCCGACGGCAGCTTTCCGCTGGGCGGCGCGGTGGCCGCCGTGCTCATCGTCGGCGGCTGGAACCCCTGGCTGGCCTGCGGCGTGGCGGCCTTCGCCGGCGCGCTGGCGGGGTTGATGACCGGCTGGCTCAACGTGCGCCTGTCGATCCTGCAGTTGCTGGCCTCGATCCTGACCATGATCGCGCTGTACTCGATCAACCTGCGCATCATGGGCGCGCCCAATGTGTCGCTGCTGGGCGAGCCCACGGTGTTCAGCCGTTTCGTCGGCGAGGGCAACGCCTGGTGGGTGCAGCCCATCGTGCTGGCGGTGATCGTGCTGCTGGTGAAACTGGCGCTGGACTGGTTCTTCGCCTCGCAGACCGGCCTGGCGGTGCGCGCCACCGGCGCCAACCCGCGCATGGCGCGCGCCCAGGGCATTGCCACCGGGCGGCTCACCATGGGCGGCATGGCCTTGTCGAACGCGCTGATCGCGCTCGGCGGCGCGCTCTACGTGCAGACCCAGGGTGGCGCCGACATCTCGATGGGCCTGGGCACCATCGTCATCGGCCTGGCGGCGGTGATCATCGGCGAGACGCTGATGCCCAGCCGGGCGCTGTTCTTCATCACCCTGGCCACCGTGATCGGCGCGGTGCTGTACCGCCTGTTCATCGCGCTGGCACTGCAGGCCGACTTCGTGGGCCTGCGCGCGCAGGACCTGAACCTGGTCACCGCCGTGCTGGTGGGCGTGGCGCTGGTGCTGCCCAAGTTCAAGGCGCGGCTGCGCCGCAAGCCGGTGGCGCCCGCCGCGGGAGGACGCCAGTCATGATGCAGCTGCACGCGCTGACCAAGACCTTCAACCCCGGCACGCCGATCGAGAACCCGGCGCTGCGCGGCGTCAGCCTGGACATCGCCGCCGGCGAGTTCGTCACCGTCATCGGCAGCAACGGCTCGGGCAAGTCGACCACGCTCAACGCCATCAGCGGCGACCTGATGGTGGACAGCGGCCGCATCGTCATCGACGGCCGCGACGTCACGCGCCTGAACGCCTGGCAGCGCGCCGGCATGGTGGCGCGCGTGTTCCAGGACCCGATGGCCGGCACCTGCGAGGCGCTCAGCATCGAGGAAAACCTGGCCCTGGCCTGGCAGCGCGGCCAGCGCCGTGGCCTGCGCCGCGCCGTGCGGCCCGAGCTGCGCACGCTGTTCCGCGAGCGGCTGGCGACGCTGGGCCTGGGGCTGGAAAACCGGCTGAGTGACCGCATGGGCCTGCTCTCCGGCGGGCAGCGCCAGGCCGTCAGCCTGCTGATGGCCGCGCTGCGGCCCTCGCGCATGCTGCTGCTCGACGAGCACACCGCCGCGCTCGACCCCAAGACCGCCGCCTTCGTGCTGCGCCTGACGGACCAGATCGTCAACGAGGGGCAACTGACGGCGCTGATGGTCACCCACTCCATGCGCCAGGCACTGGATCACGGCACCCGCACCGTGATGCTGCACCAGGGCCAGGTGGTGCTCGACGTCTCGGGCGACGAGCGCGCCCGCATGGACGTGCCCGACCTGCTGGCGCTGTTCGAGCGCACGCGGGGCGAGAAGGTGAGCGACGACGCGTTGTTGTTGGGGTAGATGCATCCCCAGTGCCTGACTATGGCGGCCTGAGAGGCGGCGCTGGAGGGCGATGCTCCCATTATTTGCGGGCGTTCGATGCTGGGGTCGCAGCCCAGCGGCGCAGCGCTGCCGGCTATGGCTGCGCTCAACGCCAGTCTTTTTTTGCCGGACCTGCAATGGCTGAGTCCCTACCTGTTCAGGTGTCACATTTAGGAGAGAGGATGTCCCAACAGATGAACCTGACGCCGGAGGAGTTCTACGCCCTCGACCCGGTAGATCGGGTCCTTTACGCTTTCGAGTTCCCCTTCCCCCCCCGAACCCCACCAGGCCAACAGCCTCAACACCCTCTACGAGGAGAACTACGGCTGCTGGGACAAGCCAGGCACCGGCAAGACCTTCACCGCCACGCTGCACGCCTGCCTGCATATGTGCCACGGCGACATCAAGCAGTGGGTGGTGCTGATGCCGCCCGTGATCATCCCCAACTGGGCGCGCTGGCTGCGCTCCATCAAGATCCGCTCCACCGGGCAGCATGTCAGCGTCCTGGAGTATCTCGGCACGCCCAAGCAGCGCGCGGCGATGGAGTTCAACACGCACTTCACCTTGATGTCCTACGAGATATTCAAGAAGGACTTCGAGCGACTGACCGAGTATTACCTGGACCCGTGGAACAGTAACGGCGTCGGCCTGATCTGCGACGAGGCGCACAAGATCGCCAACCGCCGCACCGACAACTACAAGCACGTCAAGGCCTGGCATGACCAGGGCGTGCTCATCAAGATGCTGACCGGCACGCCGGCCTCCAACCCCGAGCACGTCTTCACCTACACCCGCATCAAGAACCCGGAGGCCTACCGCAACTGGAAGCACTTCTGCGACCTGCACGTCGAGGAGGAGGACGAGTACGAGAAGGTCACCAAGTGGCGCAACCTCGACCTCGTGAACGCCAACCTGATGGTCAATGCGACGATGACGCGGCTGGAGGACATCAAGACCCGCACCAAGCCGTCGATCGACGTGTGGCCCTACGAGCTGGAGCCGGCTCACCTGCGGCTCTACAACGAACTGGCCGAGGAGCAGGTGCTGCAGATCGAGAGCACCGGCGAGGAGATCACCGCCCTCACCGCCAGCGCCCTGTTCGTCAAGTGTCAGCAGATCGTGCTGAACCTCGACCACTTCTCGGGCAAGCCGAATGCGCGCCCGGCCGGACTTGATCTGGTGGAAGGCTGGCTGGATGAACTCGGCGACGAAAAACTCATCGTCGTGTCCTACTACAAGATGACCAACGAGGGGCTGGAGCGCCAACTGCAGCAGTACAACCCTGCACTGGTCTACGGTGCCAACAGCTACACCAAGAATCAGGCCAACATCGCCAAGTTCATCAACGACCCGTCCTGCCGCGTGCTCATCATGCAGCCCGAGGCCGGCGGCGTCGGCGTGGACGGCCTGCAGCACGTCTGCCACTCGATCCTGTTCCTCGAATACCCTTCGGTTCAGAGATCGTTCGTTCAGGCGCTGGCCCGTGTGGATCGCACAGGCCAGACCAAGCCGGTGCAGTGCCGGATCGCTGTGGCCAACAAGACCGTGCAGGCCAGCCGCTACCACCTGCTGCTGAGCAACGACAATCTCGTTTCCAAGATGGAAGCGAGCCCCCAGACCCTGCGTGACATGATCCACGGTGTCGCGCCCAAGTAAGGAGAGCTCGGGCGGCTACGTCTGGGGCGGCCTTAATCCAACCCCCGCACCAGCGCCATCGCCTCGTCCACGCGCTCCACGGCGTGGATGGTCAGGCCCTCGAAGGCCTTGTCGGCCCGTTTGGGCGCATTCGCCTTGGGCACCACGGCCACGGAAAAGCCCAGCTTGGCGGCTTCGCGCAGGCGCTCCTGCCCGCGCGGGGCGGGGCGCACTTCGCCGGCCAGGCCGACTTCGCCGAAGGCGATGAAGCCTTTCGGTAAAGCCTTGCCGCGCAGCGACGAGGTGATGGCCAGCATCACCGCCAGGTCGGCCGCCGGCTCGCTGATGCGCACGCCGCCGACGGCGTTGACGAACACGTCCTGGTCGCCCGTGGCCACGCCGGCGTGCTGGTGCAGCACCGCCAGCAGCATGGCCAGGCGGTCGCGCTCCAGGCCCACCGACAGGCGGCGCGGGCTGGGGCCGCCGGTGTCGACCAGGGCCTGGATCTCGACCAGCAGCGGCCGCGTGCCATCCAGCGTGACCAGCACGCAACTGCCGGGCACCGGCTGCGCGTGCTGGCTGAGGAAAATCGCGCTCGGGTTGCTCACGCCCTTGAGGCCGCGCTCGGTCATGGCGAACACGCCGATCTCGTTGACGGCGCCTAAGCGGTTCTTGATGGCGCGGATCAGGCGGAAGGACGAATGCGTGTCGCCCTCGAAATACAGCACCGTGTCCACCATGTGCTCCAGCACGCGCGGGCCGGCCAGTTGCCCGTCCTTGGTGACGTGGCCGACCAGCACGATGGCGCAGCCGCTGGCCTTGGCCCAGCGCGTCAGGTGCGCGGCGCACTCGCGCACCTGGGCCACGCTGCCGGGCGCGCTGGTGAGCTGGTCGGAGTAGACGGTCTGGATCGAGTCGATCACCGCCACCGCCGGCTGCATCGCGGCCAGGGTGGCGATGATTTTTTCGAGCTGGATTTCGGCCAGCACGGCGACCTGCGAGCCGGTGATGCCCAACCGCTTGGCGCGCAAGGCCACCTGCGCGCCGCTTTCCTCGCCTGTCACGTAGAGCGTGGGCAGGCCCGCGCGCTGCAGCGCGTCCAGCGCCTGCAGCAGCAGCGTCGACTTGCCGATGCCCGGATCGCCGCCGATCAGCACCACGCCGCCTTCGACGATGCCGCCGCCCAGCACGCGGTCCAGTGCGCCCTGGCCGGTGGGTGTGCGCGCCACTTCCACCGCCTCGATGGCGGCCAGCGGGCGCACCTCGGCCGACGGCGCCAGCGCCGAGAACGCCGTGCCGAGGCGGTTCTTGCCCGTCGCCGCGGGGGCCTCGGCCACGCTTTCCACCAGCGTGTTCCAGGCCCCGCAGCCGGGGCACTTGCCCAGCCAGCGTGGGCTGCTGGCGCCGCACTCGTTGCAGGTGTAGATGCTCTTGTCCTTGACCATGCGCCATCGTAGCGGGGTGGCCGAATGAGGGTAAACGCGAATATCCAATGAACACCAAGTGCCTAAGATCGCGATTTTGTGAACGATCGTGCTTTTTTCGTGCCCAGGGGTTGGTGCGACGCGCTGTTCACGCCTTCCCAGGAGACACCATGAAACACATCCTGCGCCTGTCGGCGCTTGCGCTGGGCACCTCGCTGCTGCGGGCCGCCTGGGGCGGCAGCAGCAACGACGAGGGCGTCAAGGTCACTGCACCGCGCGTGTACGTGATGGGCGACAGCCTGGCCGATGGCGGCAGCTTCGGCTTCAAGTTCACCACCCAGACCTCGGACGAGGCCGGTCGCCCGATTCTTAAGGGCGAAGGCTCCACCCTGCTGTGGGTGGACTACGTGGCCGCCAACGCCACCCGCAACGCGCAGCCCTGGCTGTGCAACGCGGTCAGCATCAACGCCGGCACCGGCGCGGTCACGCCCAATGCCGGTTGCACCAACTTCGCCATTGCCGGTGCCCTGGCCGGGCCGGCCGGCGGCAACACCTCGGTGCTGGCGCAAATGCAGCACGCTGCCGGCGCCGTGGCGGCGCAGGGGGGCTACCAGGCGGACGACCTGGTGCTGATCGACGGCGGCGCCAACGACATGGTGGCGCTGCTCACCCGCATCGCCGCAAGCAGCGCCGCCGGTGCGCCGGTGAACAGCGCTTTGGGCGCCATCCTGGCCGCGCCCGATCTGGCCACCGCGCAGGCGGCCGTGCCGGCCCTGGGCAGCGCCCTCACCGCCAGTGGCAACGCGCGCGCAGGCCTGGTGGCCTATCTGGACAGCGTGCTGGACGGCGCCGCCGCGGCCGCGCTGCCCGCCGGCGATGCCGAGGCCCTGGCGGCCACGCTGGCCGCCATGGCCAGCGCCCCCGACCTGGCCACGCTGCAGGCCTATGCCAGCCAACTGGCGGCCAGCCTGGGCGCGGCGCAGGCGCAGACACAGGCGGCGGTGCCGCAGCTGGCGGTGTCGTTCGGCGGCAGGCTGGCCGCGGCGCTGGCGGCGGGCGTGCAAAGCCAGCTGGTGGGCCAGGGTGCGCAGCGCGTGGCCGTGCTCAACCTGCCGGCCATTCTGAGCACGCCGCGCCTGAAGGCGATCCTGGCGGCCCAGCCGCCGGCGCAGGCGACGCAGACCGCGCAGCTGCTCACCACCGTGATGAACACCTTCAACCAGTCGCTGCAACAGGCGCTGGGCGCGCTGCCGCAGGCGCTGTACATCGACTTCTACAGCGAGTTCGAGCAGCAGGTGGCCGACCCCGACAGCTACGGCCTGGGCAACGTCAGCACGCCGGTGTGCCCGGTGGTACACGCGGCCGACGGCAGCGAGGACAACGCCGCCACCTTCACGCGCTGCACGCTGGCCGCCGCCGCCGCGGCGCAGGGGCTGACGCAGGCGCAACTGCGCAACACCTTCTACCCGGCCAATGCCTACGACGCCTCGCTGAAGTACTACACCTTCGCCGACGCCTTCCACCCCACGGCCGTGGCCCATCAGCGCATCAGCCAGCTGGTGTCGCGCGAGCTGGCCAAGCGCGGCTGGCTGTGAGCGGCGGCGCCGCGTTTTCGCATTGCAGACAAGGACACACATCATGAGCAAGCACACGATCAAGCTGGCCCTGGCCGCCACCGCCCTGCTGGCCGCGCCCGCGCTGTGGGCGCAACCGGCCGGCAGCTGGCTGGTGCGCGCCGGCGCGATCAACATCACGCCCGACGTGGACAGCGGCAACCTGACGGCGCCCAACTTCGGCAGCGCCGAGGGCACCCGGATCGACATCAAGAGCAAGTCGCAGCTCGGCGGCGGCATCACCTACATGCTGACCGACCACATCGCCGTGGACGTGCCGCTGGCGCCGCCCTTCAAGCACCGCATCGTCGG
Organism: Pseudomonadota bacterium; assembly: GCA_023394015.1. Classification (GTDB taxonomy): domain Bacteria; phylum Pseudomonadota; class Gammaproteobacteria; order Burkholderiales; family Burkholderiaceae_C; genus Ottowia. The sequence continues at coordinate 8,523 of JAEXBL010000317.1, forward strand.
CGCCGGCCGCATCGACGGCGTGGGCACCATCGGCACCATCAAGGCGCTGCCGGCCACCGTGGTCGCGCAGTACCGCTTCAATGAGCCGACCGCCGCCTTCCGCCCCTACGTGGGTGCCGGGCTCACCTACGCCTACTTCTTCAAGCAGAAGATGAACGGCACCTTCAACGGCCTCACGGGCGGCACGCCGGGCGCGTCCACCACCTCCAAGACCGACAACAAGCTGGCGCCCATGCTGCAGATCGGCGCCAGCTACGCCTTCAACGAGCGCTGGTTCATCGACGGCTCGATCAGCAAGGCCTGGCTCAAGACCACCAGCCACCTGTCCAGCGGCCAGCGCATCAGCTACCGGCTGGACCCCTGGGTATTCGCCATCGGCGTCGGCTACCGCTTCTGACGGGGCGCGCCTGGGGCGGCAGCGGCGGCTGAACGGCCGGCCTGGGCGGGTGGCCGGGCGTGCGGGTAACATGCCCCACCATTTTTTATTCGTTTGTCTTAAAGACACCGCCCGCCATGTCCTCTTCAGCCACCCTATCCAAGACCGAGCCGCCGGTGTCCAAGAACCGCCTGCTCGTCACCTCCGGCCTGGGCTGGATGTTCGACGCCATGGACGTCGGCCTGCTGTCCTTCATCCTGGCGGCGCTCAAGCTGGACTGGGGCCTGACGGCCGGGCAGATGGGCTGGCTCGGCGCCATCAACTCCATCGGCATGGCGGTGGGCGCGGTGATGTTCGGCATGATGGCCGACCGCATCGGGCGCAAGCACGTGTTCGTCATCACGCTGCTGCTGTTCGCCATTGCCAGCGGCCTGTCGGCCTTTGCCACCACGCTGACGGTGCTGTTCGTGCTGCGCTTTTTCATCGGCATGGGTTTGGGGGGCGAACTGCCGGTGGCCAGCACCTACGTCAGCGAGCGCGTGCCGGCGCACGAGCGCGGGCGCATCGTGGTGCTGCTGGAGAGCTTCTGGGCGCTGGGCTGGATCCTGGCGGCGCTGATCGCCTACTTCATCATGCCGCGCTTCGAGCCCGACATGGGCTGGCGCGTGGCGCTGATCCTGGGTGCGCTGCCGGCCTTCTACGCGCTGTACCTGCGCCGCAAGCTGCCCGACGACAAGCCCACCGCGCCGCCCTCGGCCGGCCTGCCGTGGACGGCGCGGCAGGCACGCCTGTGGTCGGCGCCGCACCGCCGCAACACGCTGATGCTGTGGGTGCTGTGGTTCACCGTGGTGTTCTCGTACTACGGCATGTTCCTGTGGCTGCCGAGCGTGATGATCGGCAAGGGCTTCGCCCTGATCAAGAGCTTCGAGTACGTGCTGCTGATGACACTGGCGCAGCTGCCCGGCTACTTCACCGCCGCCTGGCTGATCGAGCGCGCCGGGCGCAAGTTCGTGCTGGTGGTGTACCTGCTGGGCACGGCGGGCAGCGCCTGGGCCTTCGGCAATGCCACCACGCAGGAGATGCTGCTGCTGTTCGGCGCGCTGCTGTCCTTCTTCAACCTGGGTGCCTGGGGCGCGCTGTACGCCTATTCGCCCGAGAACTACCCGGCCGAGATCCGCGGCAGCGGCGTCGGCA
>JAEXBL010000355.1 GCA_023394015.1 Pseudomonadota bacterium
GCGCCAGCGTGCCCAGCGGCCAGGCCAGCAGCGGCGCCAGTGCGTCCGCGCCGCGGGCCTGCCACGCCGCGCCCAGCACCGCCAGCGCGGCCAGCGCCAGCACGTTGCCCAGCAGGTGGGCGCCCAGAAAGTGCAGCAGCGGGCCGGTCCACAGCGTCCAGGGCTGCAGCGGCCAGTATTCAGCGTGCCACAGCCAGTGCTGCGGCACCACGTGGCCGCGCACGCCGGCCAGCCACAGCAGCACGCTGGCGGCAATCAGCAGCGCGCAGGTCAGGGGCCAGGGGCGGTGGTGCATGCGGGGGGCGTGGCCCGACCGGCTGGGTGTCGGGGCCAAGCGGGTGGAAGGGGAATGGTATGGAATCAATAGCGCCTGCCGCAGTCGGGACAGGCGCCAGCCGCCATTCTCATTCAAAAACCGCCTGCCACAGGCGCTGGATGGCCTGGCGCTCGGCGGCCAGCGATTCGGGTGGCACCTGGGTCGGCTGCTCGTCCAGCCGGGCGCGGTGTTGCAGGCGGCGCAGCTCGCGGTAGGCGTTGGCGGCGGCGTGGCCCACGCCGGCGGGCAGCAGGCCGGCGTCGTCGGCGCGGCCGAGCAGGGCGATGTTGCCCAGGTTGGGCGCCAGCTCGGGGTGTTGCGCGGTGTGGGCCAGCACCAGGTACTGGGTGACGAACTCGGCATCGACCATGCCGCCGGGGCTGTGCTTGACGTCGAACAGCCCGCCCCGCACCGGGTGCGCGGCGCGCATCTTCTCGCGCATGGCGACGATCTCGTCGCGCAGCGCGGCGTGGTCGCGCGGCGCGGTGATGACGGCGTGGCGCACGGCGTCGAAGCGGGCGGTGAGCGGATCGGGCTCGGCGGCGCTTGGTTCGGGAACGTGAGGGGGCACCATTCTTGCTCTTGTCATGGCCTGGTGCTCCCAGGTCCAGGCGGTGTTGCTGCCGCGGTTTTCCTGGTAGTCGGCGTAGGCGTCGAAGCTGGTCACCAGCAGGCCGGAGTTGCCGTTGGGCCGCAGCGCGGTGTCGATCTCGAACAAATCGCCCTCGCCGGTCTTCACCGTCAGCCAGCTGATCAGCTTGCGCACGAAGGCGGCGTAGATCTCCTGCGCGTCCTCGTGCTCGTCGTCGAAGACGAACACGATGTCCAGGTCGCTGCCGTAGCCCAGCTCCTTGCCGCCCAGCTTGCCGTAGCCGATGATGCCGAAGCGCGGTTCTTCCCGATGGCGGCGGCGCAGGTGCGGCCAGCACCAGCGCGTGGTCAGGCGCAGGATGGCATCGGCCAGTGCCGACAGGTCGTCGGCCACCTGCTCCACCGTGATGTGACCTTCCACGTCGCGCGCCAGGGTGCGGAAGGTCTCCGCGTGGTGGGCGCGGCGCAGCAGGTTGAGCAGGCTTTCCTCGTCGTCCTCGCCGGTGGCGGCCAGGGCCTGGCGGCGCAGCTCCAGGTCGTGCTCGAAGGCGGCGGCGTCGAAGCGCTCGTTCAGCAGGCTGGGGCTGGCCAGCTCGTCGATGACGCCGGGGTGCTGCATCACGTAGCGCGCCGGCCAGCGCGCCGCGCCCATGATGCGCAGCAGGCGCTCGTGCACGGCGGGGCGCTCCAGCAGCAGGGCGATGTAGCTTTCGCGGCGCAGCAGCGGCTCCACCCAGTCGGCCAGGCGCAGCACGCTGTCTTCGCTCACGCGGCCTTCCTCCAGCCATTGCGCGGTGCGCTGCAGCAGGCGCATCAGGCGCCCGCGCGCCTCGTCGCGCAGGGCCAGCACGCGCGGGTGCTCGGGCCATTCGGCCAGGCGCTCGCGCACGCGCTCGGGAAAGGCGGGCAGCAGGCTGTCGATGTCGGGCGGCGCGGCGCGCGCCTCGCCGTTGCCGCCCTTGTGGCAGTGCTTGCACGGCGCGTCGCCGCCCAGCAGGCGGTCGAACTCCTCGGCCACCAGTTCGCGGTGCGCGTCCAGCTCGGCCAGCAAGGGGCAGGCGCCGTCGTGGCCCAGGCTGCGGGCGATCCAGTCCAGATCGGCATCGCTGGTGGGCAGGATGTGGGTCTGCTGGTCGTCCAGGTACTGGATGCGGTGCTCGACCCGGCGCAGGAACACGTAGGCGCGGGCCAGCGCCTCGGCGGTTTCGGGCGGCATCAGTTCGGCGTGGGCGATGCGCTGCAGCGCCTGCAGCGTGGGGCGCGTGCGCAGCTCGGGGAACTGCCCGCCGCGCACCACCTGCAGCAGCTGCACGGTGAACTCGATCTCGCGGATGCCGCCGCGCGAGAGCTTCACGTCGTTGGCGCGCTCGGGCCGGCCGGCGCTGCGCCGACTGGCGTGGCTGCGGATCTGCTCGTGCAGCGTGCGCAGCGACTCGAACACGTTGTAGTCCAGGTACTTGCGGAACACGAAGGGCAGCACCACGCTGCGCAGCGCCTGGGCCGAGCCGCTGTCGATGGCGGCGCGCGGCGCCACCACGCGGCTTTTCATCCAGGCAAAGCGCTCCCATTCGCGGCCCTGCACCAGCATGTATTCCTCCAGCGCGTCGAGCGAGCACACGCTGGGGCCGGAGTTGCCGTTGGGCCGCAGCGCCAGGTCCATGCGGAACACGAAGCCGTGCTCGGTGGTCTCGCCGATCAGCCCCTGGATCAGCTTGACGGCGCGGGTGAAGTACTCGTGCACCGTGATCTGCCCGCGGCCGTCGGCGCGCCCGGTGGTCTCGCCGTCGGCGTCGTAGACGTAGATCAGGTCGATGTCGCTGGACACGTTCAGTTCGCGCGCGCCCAGCTTGCCCATGCCGATCACCCACAGCTCGGCGCGCTGGCCGGCCTCGGTCATCGGCGCGCCGTGGCGCTCGTCGAGCTGGGCGAAGGCTTCGGCGCAGGCGGCGTCCAGCGCCAGCTCGGCCAGCTCGGTCACGGCGCGGGTGACCACCTCGAGCGGCGCGGCCTGCTCGCAGTCCAGCACCACCAGCCGCTCCATCACCAGCTGGCGCAGGATGCGCAGGCGCGCGCCGAGCCCGTGGCCGCGCTCGGCCAGCGCGGCCAGGCCGGCCAGCAGGGTGTCGCGCGTGGGCGCGCCGGGCGGCAGCAGCGGCAGTTCGTCGGCGTAGCGGCGGCGCAGGCGCTGCACCAGGCGCGAATGGCCGGCGCCGGGCGGTGCTGCAGGCGCCGGACTTAACAAAGATTCACGGTTGGCGCCCAAACTTGGCGCATCACCAGGGGTCATAATTTCTTCAGTCCTCCGGGGCGGGCGGCCAGCCGGGGTTTTCCCATCGGGTGGTCCGCGTGTTGCCTGCCCGCTCGAAGCTGCTCAAGCCGTTGTTCCAGTCGTCCCTCAAATTCGCCGCCCTCGTCATGCGCTGGACGGTGCGCGGCCTTGGCGCCTTGCTGCTGCTACTGGTGCTGGCCTGGGCGGCCCTGCACTGGGTCATTGTGCCGCGCATCGACCAGTTTCGCCCGCGGCTGGAGCAGATGGCCTCACGCGCCATTGCGTCGCCGGTCAGCATCGGCGCCATCGAGGCCCAGGCCAATGGCCTGGTGCCCGCCGTGTCCCTGCACGCCGTGCGCGTGCACGACCCCAGCGGCCGCGCCGGCCTGCACGTGCCGCGCGTGCTGGCGGCGTTTTCCGTGCTGTCGCTGTCCCGCGGCGGGCTGGAGCAGCTGGTCATCGACCAGCCCGAGCTGGAGCTGCGCCGCACCGCCGACGGGCGCCTGCTGGTGGGCGGCATCGACCTGTCGGGCGACGCCGAGGGCGACACCGCGGCGGCCGACTGGTTCTTCTCGCAGAGCGAGTTCCTGGTGCGCGGCGGCCGCGTGCGTTGGGTGGACGAGCGCCGCAGCGCGCCGCCGGTGGAGCTGACCGAGGTGCAGTTCGTGGTGCGCAACGGCCGTGGCCGCCATCAGATGCGGCTGGACGCCACGCCCGAGGCCGCCTGGGGCGAGCGCTTCAGCCTGATCGGGCAGTTTCGCCAGCCAATGTTCTCGCGCCACCCCGGTTTCTGGCGCGATTGGGAAGGCCGGGCCTTTGCCGACTTCCGCCGCGTCGACGTCTCGCACCTGCGCCAGTACGCCGACCTGAAGACCGACTGGGGCGTGGACCTGCAGGGCGGCCACGGCGCGCTGCGCCTGTGGGCCGACGTGAAGAAGGGCCAGCTGACGGCCGCCACCGCCGACCTGGCGCTGGGCGACGTCTCGGCCACCTTCGGCCCGCGGCTGGCGCCGCTGGCCTTTGCCTCGTTCACTGGCCGCCTGGGCTGGCGCAATCCCGGCAGCGGCATGGAGCTGGACACGCGCGACCTGCACTTCGTCGACGCCGACGGCCTGGCCTGGCCGGGTGGCAACGTGCAGCTGAGCTACCGTGACGATGACGGCGGCGAGCTGCGCGGCGACCGGCTCGACCTGGCGGCGCTGGCCAAGATCGCCCTGCGCCTGCCGCTGCCGCCCGCCGTGCACCAGCGCCTGCAGGCGCACCCGGTGCAGGGCCTGGTCGAGCACATCGACGCGCGCTGGAGCGGCCCGCTGGAGGCGCCGCGCGACTGGCGCGTGGAGGCCCGGGCCAGCGCCATGACCGTGGGTGCGCGCCCCGCGCCGCCCCGGCCCGATGGCCAGCCGGTGGAAGGCATTCCGGGCGTCGAAGGGGCTACGCTGGAGCTTGAGGCCACGCCGG
>JAEXBL010000370.1 GCA_023394015.1 Pseudomonadota bacterium
GGTCATCCGGTGGCGGCGTGGCGCGCCGCGCGCGGCCGCGGTCGGTGCCGCCCACGCGGCCGCCGCTGAACCTGGACCCGGCCGGGCGCGAAGCCAGCGTGGCGCAGGCCATGCTGCTGGTCAACACGCCCTACCGCTACGGCGGCAACACGCCCGAGGGCGGCTTCGACTGCAGCGGCCTGGTGCATTACGTCTACGGCCAGGTGGCGGCCGGCGCCGCGCGCCTGCCGCGCAGCACCGCGCAATGGGCGGCGGCCACCCAGCCGGTGGACGAGGCGCGCCTGCAGCGCGGCGATCTGGTGTTCTTCAACACCAGCGGCACGCCGTTCTCGCACATGGGCATCTACGTGGGCGGCGACCAGTTCGTGCACGCGCCTTCCAGCGGCGGCACGGTGCGCAAGGACAGCCTGAACAGCCGCTACTTCGCGCCGCGCTACCTGGGGGCGCGCAGCGTGTTCGCGACGACTTGAGGGCGGCTGCGGCGGTTCAGGTCCGCTCGGCATGACGGCCCGCCTCGTAACGTTCCCAATGGGAACGTTACGGATGGCGCGGCGGTCTCGAAACTGGCTCAATGGCTACGGCCCGATCGTCCATCGGGACCATGTCGAACACCATGAAGCGGAGCCAGCCATGACCTCAGCGGTGCAACACCACGCCGCAGCACGATCCCAGCCGATACACGCCGCACAGCCGGTATCGCACCAGCACCATGCGCGGCAGCTGATCCAGCAGGCCACCGACGCGCGCACCGGCGACGTCGATACCCGACGGCTGGCTGGCTGGGTGGCCGAGGCGCATGCTCGCCATCCGCGCATGGCGTCCGAGGCCCACGCCGCGATCGAGGAGGAACTGCTCCGCTTCGGCCCGGCAGAGGCGGGCCGCTTCGACCAGGACGTGGTCGCAGCCATGCAGGCGCAGCCGCAAAGCCCGGCGCTGTCGGGGCAATGGGCGGCGGGCCAGTACTTGGCGGCGCGCGGGGACCGCATCCTGGTCAACAACCCCATCCTTGAAAAGCGCTGGGAATTCACCCAGAGCGCATGGACCGGCAAGGGCGGCCCTACCGGCCCACTGGCCGATCTGCTGGCGCGCAACGGCATCCAGGCGGTGCCGGGCGTGAATGCGCCGCCGCCCGGCTCGCTCACGCGCACGGCAGCGGCGCAGCAAGGCGTTGCGCGTGCACAGGCCAACAACATCAACGGCGCCGTGGGGCGCGACGCGATCGCCGATCGCTTTCGTGCGCAAGGCTTGCAAGTGCGTACCGAACAACCGCGGCTGAATGGGCAGCGGGTGGTGGACGTGGTCGCGCACCAGCCTGCCAATGATCCACGCTTCAGCCGCGCGATCGAGACTGAGTCCAAGGTAGGCCGCGCTGGCGCGACGGCCGGTCACGCGCGGCAGGTGGCGCTGGACGCGCAGGCGTTGGCCGATAACCGTGCCGTGAGGCAGGGCGGCGCCTTGCTCGGCAAGACTGGACGTGTGGTGCGGCCCCTCGGCGTGGCGTTGGATGCCATCAACGTGGTCGGCGCGTACCGTGCCGATGGCAACCGCGTGGGCGAAAAAACCGGTCGTGCCGCCAGCGGTCTGGTGGGCGGCGCAGGTGGCGCGTGGGCCGGCGCGGCCGCAGGCGCCGCTATCGGATCGGTGGTGCCCGGCGTGGGCACGGTGATTGGCGGCGTGGTCGGCGGCATCGTCGGCGGCCTGGCAGGTGACGCGGCTGGCAAGGGGCTGTTCGATGCGGTGAAGCGCTGGTTCTGAGGGTGCAGGGGGCTTAGCCAGCCTAAGATGGGGTCGATGACGACTGAACAGGCGAGTCGACCGATGGAACGTTCCTTTGGCAGCCAGCTGGCGGTGGTGATGGCGCCGCGCGACGAGCAGCGCTTTCTGGCTTGGCTGCGGCAGCATGCCGACGTGCAGATCCTGGCGCTGGATGCCGCCAGCGCGGACGCCGTGTGGCTGGCCGAGCTGCCGCCGCCGTCCCGTGACGGGCGGTTGCACCGTGGCTTTGCACTGTGGAACCGCGCTTTCGATTGGCAGCCCCAGGTAGCGTCTTTCGCCCACGGCGCGGGCGTGGTCAACGCGGCCAGGGCACCGGTGATCGAGTATCTGCGCCATCCTGTGTCGGCTCCGTCGCCCGACGAAGGCCGACTTTATTGGTCCCGCAGCATGACGCCTGGCGGCGGCTGGCACTGGCGGGGTGGCGACTACAGCTACGACGCCGAGCGCTTCGCGCGTTGGTGGCAGCGGGTGGCCGACTGGATTGGGCAGCACGCCCAGGCCGTGCCGCGCGACCGGGCGCCCGCCATGCACTACCTGCCCGATGCTTGGTCACAATCGCAGGGTGGCGGCGTGCTGGGCCGGATCGGGCGCTGGCTCAGGCCGTGAGCCAGCGGTGTCGGCCTGCCAGCCAAGCTTACAGTGCGGCAGCCGCGCGCAGCGCGCCTGCCTTGTCCGTGCGCTCCCAGCTGAACTCGGGCTCGTCGCGGCCGAAGTGACCGTAGGCGGCGGTCTTCTGGTAGATGGGGCGCTGCAGTTCCAGCATCTCGATGATGCCCTTGGGGCGCAGGTCGAAGTGCTCGCGCACCAGCCTGGCGATCTGCTCGTCGGGCAGGGCGCCGGTGCCTTCGGTGTAGACGGTGATGTTCATCGGCTCGGCCACGCCGATGGCGTAGGCCAGCTGGATCTGGCACTGGCGCGCCAGGCCGGCGGCGACGATGTTCTTGGCCACGTAGCGGGCGGCGTAGGCGGCGCTGCGGTCGACCTTGGTCGGGTCCTTGCCGCTGAAGGCGCCGCCGCCGTGCGGGCAGGCGCCGCCGTAGGTGTCGACGATGATCTTGCGGCCGGTGAGGCCGCAGTCGCCCTGCGGGCCGCCGACGACGAAGCGGCCGGTGGGGTTGATCAGGAACTTGGTGTCCTTCAGCCATTCGGCGGGCAACACCGGTTTGATGATTTCCTCCACCACGGCCTCGATGAAGCTGGGCTTCATCTTGGTGGCGGTTTCGCTCTGGTCGGGGCTGTGCTGGGTGCTGAGCACCACGGTGTCGATGCTGTGCGGGCGGCCGTCGACGTAGCGCATGGTCACCTGGCTCTTGGCGTCGGGGCGCAGAAAGGGCAACTGGCCGCTCTTGCGCAGCTGCGCCTGGCGCTCGACCAGGCGGTGCGCGTAGTAGATCGGCGCCGGCATCAGGGTGTCGGTCTCGTCGCAGGCGTAGCCGAACATCAGGCCCTGGTCGCCGGCGCCGGTGTTCAGGTGGTCGTCTGAGGCATGATCGACGCCCTGGGCGATGTCGTTGCTCTGCTTGTCGTAGCAGACCATGACCGCGCAGCCCTTGTAGTCGATGCCGTATTCGGTGTTGTCGTAGCCGATCTTCTTGAGCGTGTCGCGCGCGATCTGGATGTAGTCCACCGTGGCGTTGGCGCTGATCTCGCCGGCCAGTACCACCAAGCCGGTGTTGGTCAGCGTCTCGGCGGCCACGCGCGCGCGCGGGTCCTGCGCCAGGATGGCGTCGAGCACGGCGTCGGAGATCTGGTCGGCCACCTTGTCGGGGTGGCCCTCGGAAACGGATTCGGATGTGAAGAGAAAGCTGTTCGCCAGTTCCATTGAATAAACTCCTTGGGTTTGAACACGTCGCGTTGCCAAACTGTTGGGGAGCACTGGCGAACGCTTTAGCAGCACTGTTTAACGTCGCCCTGCAAGTAGTTCCGTAACTCGGCGACCGCGGCATTTTAATTCATTCGACATGCTGGCCCTGTATCGATTTGCTGCGCGCTGGCCGCTGGGCTGGCTGCACGCGCTGGGCGCGCTGCTGGGCTGGCTGACCTGGGCCGCCTCGCCCACCTACCGCCGCCGCATCCGCGAGAACGCCGCGCTGGCCGGCTACCGCTTTGCCGACGTGCGCGCCTGCGTGGCCCATGCCGGGCGCATGGCGGCCGAGACGCCGCGCCTGTGGTTCGGCGCGCCGGTGCCCATGCAGTGGCAGGGCACGGACGTGGTCGATGCCGCCTACGCGGCGCGCAAGGGCGTGGTGTTTCTCACGCCGCACCTGGGCTGCTTCGAGATCACGGCCCAGGGGCTGGCCGAGCGCTACCGCGCCGAGCACGGCCCGATCACCGGGCTGTACCGCCCGGCGCGCCAGCCGGCGCTGGTGCCGGTGATCGAGACCGCGCGCCAGCGCCCGGGTCTGGAAACCGCGCCCACCACGCTGGCCGGCGTGCGGCAGATGATCAAGGCCTTGCGCGCCGGCCGCGCCGTCGGCCTGCTGCCGGACCAGGTGCCGCCCGAAGGCATGGGCCAGTGGGTGCCGTTCTTCAGCAAGCCGGCCTACACCATGACGCTGGCCGCGCGCCTGATCCTGCAGACCGGCGCCACGCCGCTGCTGGTGTGGGGCGAGCGCCTGTCGCGCGGGCGCGGCTTCAGGCTGCACTTCCAGGCCTTGGCCGAGCCGCTCGGCAGCGACCTGGACACCGCCGTGCTGCAGATCAACCGCGAGATGGAGCGGCTGATCCGCCAGTGCCCGCAGCAATACCTGTGGGGCTACGGCCGCTACAAGACGCCACGGGGCCAGCCGGCATGACGCACCCTGGCGTTGTGTTCATGCGCGCGCTGGCACCGCTGCCGCTGGGCCTGGTGCGGGCGCTGGGCAGCGTGCTGGGGCGGCTGCTGTTCATGCTGGCGCGGTCGCGCCGGCGCATCGCGCTGACCAACCTGCGGCTGGCCTTTCCGCAATGGAGCGAGGCCGCGCGCGTGGCCGTGGCGCGGCGCAACTTCATTCATTTCGCGCAGGCGTTTCTGGACCGCTCCTGGCTGTGGCATGGTGACCCCGACGTGGTGCGCCAGCGCCTGCGCATCACCGGCGCGGTGCAGGACTTGACGCGCGAGGGCGCGGTGGTGATGTTCGCGCCGCACTTCTACGGCATGGACGCCGGCGGCAGCGCCGTGATGCAGCAGATCGACCGGCCCGCCTGCACCATCTACTCCACCCAGAACAACGCCGCGGTCGACGACTGGATGCGGCGCGGTCGCCAGCGCTTTGGCGACGCCACGCTGCTGTCGCGCAGCGAAGGCGTCAAGCCCATCGTGCGTGCGCTGCGCGAGGGCAAGATGCTGTACCTGCTGCCGGACATGGACCTGGGACCCACCGAATCGGTGTTCGTGCCCTTCTACGGCGTGCCCACGGCCACCGTGCCCTCGCTGTCGCGCTTTGCCAAGCTGGGCCAGGCGCGGGTGGTGCCGGTGGTCACGTGCCTGACCGATTTCGGCTACGAGGTGAAGGTGCACCCGGCCTGGCCCGACTATCCCAGCGCCGACGCCACCGCCGACGCCGCGCTGATGAACCAGCGCCTGGAGGGCTACATCAACGAGATGCCCGAGCAGTACTACTGGGTGCACAAGCGCTTCAAGACCCGGCCGCCGGGCGCGCCGTCGGTGTACTGAGGGGCGCCCCCCTGAGCGGCTGACGCCGCCACGTGCTCGCCGCCAGAGGCGACGGCTCTTCGGCCCGCCCAGACCTGCACTGGCAGGTCTGGAGCCGCGGGCCTGAAGCCCCCTCTGCTGCGCGAGGGGGACCACCCGATGGCCGGGGGGACCCCGGGCGCGGGTGCCCTGATGGGGGCGGGGGTGTGGGAGCCGCTTGGGCGGCTATGAACGCAGAAACTGACCGATGTGCTGCGCGAGGCGGTCGGGCTGCTCGTGCACCACCCAGTGCGTGGCGCCGTCGATGCGCTCCACGCGCAGGTCCGGCACCCAGCGCTCCAGGCCGTCGAGCAGGCTGGGGGGCAGGGCGCTGTCCTGCATGGCCCACAGCACCAGCGTGGGCAGGCGCACGGTAAAGGCCTCGGGCGGCAGCTGGATGGCGGCAGCGGCATCGTCGCCCGGGCGCGGCGGCCGCAGGGGCGAGGCGCG
>JAEXBL010000410.1 GCA_023394015.1 Pseudomonadota bacterium
GGCCCGGGCCGAGGAGGCCGCCCGCGCCAAGCGCGAGCAAGAGGCCCGGGCCAAGCGCGAAGAAGAGGCCAGGGCCGCCCAGGCCCGCCGCGACGAGGAGCGGGCCAAGGCCCAGGCCCAGCGCGAGCAGGAGGCCCGCGCCAAGAAGGAGCAGGAAGCCCGCGCCAGGCGCGAGGCCGAGCAGCGCGCCAAGCGCGAAGAGGCGGCCCGCGCCCGCGCCCTGCTGGAAGGCCGCAGCCCCGCCGCCGCCAAGCCGGCGGCCGATCCCCAGGGCACGCGCTTCATCGTGCAGGTGGGCGCCTTCGCCGACGACGCGGCGGTGCGCCAGGCGCGCCAGAAGGCCGAGCGCGCCGGCCTCAAGACCTACACCCAGGTGGTCAACACCCGGGACGGCCCGCGCACCCGCGTGCGCGTCGGCCCCTTTGCCAGCCGCGCCGAGGCCGACAAGGCCGCCGCCACGCTGAAGCAGGCGGGGCTTGCCGGCGCCGTGCTGGCGCTGTGACACCGTGCTGTCCGCAATCGACTGGCTGGCGCTGATGGTGGTGGTGGCCTCGCTGCTGCTGGGCCTGTGGCGCGGCCTGCTGTACGAGGTGCTGGCGCTGGGCGGCTGGGTGATCGCCTTTCTGGCGGCGCGCTGGGCCGCGCCGGTGGTGGGCGGCTGGCTGCCCATGGGCGAATCGTCCGAGCCGCTGCGCTACGCCGCCGGCTTTGCGCTGGTGTTCATTGCCACCGCCTTCCTGTGCGGCATGCTGGCCACGCTGGCGCGCAAGGCGGCCAAGGCCATCGGCGTGCGCCCGGTGGACCGCCTGTTCGGCGCCGTGTTCGGCGTGCTGCGCGGCGCGCTGCTGCTGCTGGTGCTGGCCGCGCTGGTGCTGATGACGCCGCTGCGCGACGAGCCCTGGTGGCGCCAGTCGCTCAGCGCGCCGTGGCTGGAGATGGCGCTGCTGCAACTGCACCCCTTGTTGCCGGATGCGTTCGGCAAGTACCTTTCGGCATGACAATCGGGGCCTGGCCCCTTCACCCCACGCAGGACCTTCACCATGTGCGGCATCGTCGGCGTTGTCAGCAACGCACCCGTCAACCAGTTGATCTACGACGCGCTGCTGCTGCTGCAGCACCGCGGGCAGGATGCCGCCGGCATCGTCACCCAGCAGGGCCGCAAGTTCTACATGCACAAGGCCAAGGGCATGGTGCGCGACGTGTTCCGCACCCGCAACATGCGCGCGCTGCCCGGCCACAGCGGCCTGGGCCAGGTGCGCTACCCCACGGCGGGCGACGCCAACAGCGAGGAGGAGGCGCAGCCGTTCTACGTCAACGCGCCTTTCGGCATCGTGCTGGTGCACAACGGCAACCTGACCAACGCCGAGGCGCTGAAGACCGAGGTGTTCAGCACCGACCACCGCCACATCAACACCGAGAGCGACTCCGAGGTGCTGCTCAACGTGCTGGCGCACGAGCTGGAGCGCGCCACGCGCGGCGCCGCACTGGGGCCGGACGAGGTGTTCGCCGCCGTCACGGCGGTGCACCAGCGCATTCGCGGCTCGTATGCCGTCATCGCCCACATCGCCGGGCGCGGCATGCTGGCGTTTCGCGACCCGCACGGCATCCGGCCGCTGTGCCTGGGCCGCTCGGCCGACGGCGGCGTGATGCTGGCCAGCGAAAGCGTGGCGCTGGAGGGCACCGGCTTCACGCCCGAGCGCGACGTGGCGCCGGGCGAGGCGGTGTTCGTCACGCTGGACGGTGCCGTGCACACGCGCGCCTGCGTGCCGGCCGCGCGGCTGTCGCCCTGCATTTTCGAATACGTGTACCTGGCGCGGCCCGATTCGGTGCTGGACGGCATCTCGGTCTACCAGGCGCGGCTGAACCTGGGCGAGACGCTGGCCAAGCGCGTGGTCTCCACCGTGCCGCCGGACCAGATCGACGTGGTCATCCCGGTGCCCGAATCCAGCCGCCCCAGCGCCACCGAGTTGGCGCGCCTGCTGGGCAAGCCCTACCGCGAGGGTTTCGTGAAGAACCGCTACGTCGGCCGCACCTTCATCATGCCCGGGCAGGCGGTGCGCAAGAAGTCGGTGCGCCAGAAGCTCAACGCCATCGCCAGCGAGTTCGCCGGCCGCAACGTGCTGCTGGTCGACGACTCCATCGTGCGCGGCACCACCAGCAAGGAGATCGTGCAGATGGCGCGCGAGGCCGGCGCGCGCCAGGTGTACCTGGCCAGCGCCGCGCCGCCGGTGCGCTACCCCAACGTCTACGGCATCGACATGCCGACCAAGGACGAGCTGGTGGCCAACGGCCGCAGCGTGGAAGAGGTGCGCCAGATCATCGGCGCCGACGCGCTGATCTACCAGGACGTGGAGGCCATGAAGCGCGCCGTGGCCGCGCTGAACCCCAAGGTAGAGGGCTTCGACGCCTCGTGCTTCGACGGCGTCTACGTCACCGGCGACATCACCGAGGGCGACATCGACCGCCTGAACCGCCAGCGCCCGACCAGCGGCGACGAGGAGCCGGCCGAAGGCTCGCGCCTGACGCTGCCCAACGCCTCGGTGGCCTGATTTCAATCCTGTTCAGCCCGCGCCGCCTGCTTGACAGGCGCGGGCAGCGATCAAAACCACAGTCCCCATGAGCCCGCAACGCCCCCTGCCGCCCGACCTGCACCCCGACACCCTGGCGGTGCGCGTGGGCATCGACCCCAGCGCCTACGGCGAGAATTCCGAGGCGCTGTACCTGACCAGTTGCTTCGTGCAGCCCGACGCCGAGACCTCGGCGCAGCGCTTTGCCCACCCCGAGCAGGGCTACACCTATTCGCGCACCAGCAACCCCAGCGTGACCGCCTTCGAGCGCCGCCTGGCGGCGCTGGAGGGCGCCGAGGCGGCCATCGGCACCGCCAGCGGCATGTCGGCCATCCTGCTGATGGGCCTGGGCCTGCTGAAAAGCGGCGACCACGTGGTCTGCTCGCGCTCGATGTTCGGCAGCACCATCAAGCTGTTCGCCAGCGACCTGGGCAAGTTCGGCGTCGCCACCAGCTTCGTGTCGCAGACCGACGTGGCCGAATGGCGCGCGGCGCTACAACCCAACACCCGCCTGCTGTTCGCCGAAACACCCACCAACCCGCTGACCGAGGTGTGCGACATCGCCGCGCTGGCCGCCTTGGCGCACGAGGTGGGTGCGCTGCTGGCGGTGGACAACTGCTTTGCCACGCCGGTGCTGCAAAAGCCGCTGTCGCTGGGCGCCGATCTGGTGATCCACTCCGGCACCAAGTTTCTCGACGGCCAGGGCCGGGTGATGGCCGGCGCGCTCTGCGGCTCGCAACAGCTGATCGACGGCGTGTTCGCGCCGCTGATCCGCAGCGCCGGTATGGTGCTGGCACCCTTCAACGCCTGGGTGGTGCACAAGGGCATGGAGACGCTGGCTGTGCGCGTGCGCGCGCAAAGCGCGAATGCATTGCAGATTGCGCGCTGGCTGGAGGCGCACCCGGCGGTGGAGCGCGTGTTCTACCCCGGCCTGCCCTCGCACCCGCAGCACGCACTGGCGATGGCGCAGCAGGACGGCGTGGGCGGCGCGGTGATCGCCTTCAGCGTCAAGGCCGATGCGCCGGAGCAGGCGCGCGCGCGCGCCTTCCACGTCATCGATTCGACGCGCGTGTGCAGCATCGCCACCAACCTGGGCGACGTGAAGACGCTGATCTGCCACCCCGCCAGCACCTCGCACGGGCGCCTGAGCGAGGAACAGCGCCAGTCGGCCGGCGTGGTGCAGGGCCTGATCCGCCTGGCCGTTGGGCTGGAGCATCCGGGCGACATCCAGGCCGACCTGGCGCGCGGCCTGGACGACTGTGAGAAATACTGAATGAATAGCAGCCCGCGATGAATTGGCGGGCGCCGAGAGCCGATATGACTGAAAAGACCGCTGCCACCCCGGCGCGCGTGCGCACTCGCTTCGCGCCATCGCCCACCGGCTTCATCCACCTGGGCAACATCCGCTCGGCGCTGTACCCGTGGGCCTTTGCGCGTGGGCAGGGCGGCGACTTCATCCTGCGCATCGAGGACACCGACCTGGAGCGCTCCACCCAGGCCGCGGTCGACGTGATCCTGGAAGGCATGGCCTGGCTGGGGCTGGACCACGACGAAGGCCCGTTCTACCAAATGCAGCGCATGGGCCGCTACAAGGAAGTGCTGGCGCAACTGCAGGCCGCCGGCCACGTCTACCCCTGCTACATGAGCGTGGCCGAGCTGGAGGCGCTGCGCGAGCGCCAGATGGCCGCCAAGCAAAAGCCCCGCTACGACGGCACCTGGCGCCCCGAGCGCGACAAGACCCTGCCGCCCGTCCCACAGGGCGTGCAGCCGGTGCTGCGCTTTCGCAACCCGCAGGGCGGCGTGGTGGCCTGGGACGACAAGGTCAAGGGCCGCATCGAGATCGCCAACGACGAGCTGGACGACCTGGTCATCGCCCGCCCCGATGGCACGCCCACCTACAACTTCTGCGTGGTGGTGGACGACATCGACATGAAGATCAGCCACGTCATCCGCGGCGACGACCACGTCAACAACACGCCGCGGCAGATCAACATCTTTCGCGCGCTCGGCCACGAGCCGCCGGTGTACGCGCACCTGCCCACCGTGCTGAACGAGCAGGGCGAGAAGATGAGCAAGCGCAGCGGCGCCAAGCCCGTCACGCAGTACCGCGACGAGGGCTTTCTGCCCGACGCCATGGTCAACTACCTGGCGCGCCTGGGCTGGAGCCACGGCGACGACGAGATCTTCAGCCGCGCGCAGTTTCTCGACTGGTTCGACCTCGACCACCTGGGCCGCAGCGCCGCGCAGTTCGACGAGGCCAAGCTGCGCTGGGTCAACGCCCAGCACCTGAAGGCCATGGACGACGCAGCGCTGGCGCCGCTGGTGGCCGCGCAATTGCAGCGGCGCGGCATCACGGCCGACGAGCGCCTGCCCGCGCTGTGCGGCCTGTTCAAGGACCGCTGCGACACCACCGTGGCCCTGGCCGACTGGGTGCAGGCCTATTACGCCGACGTGCAACCCAGTGCCGACGACCTGGCCAAACACGTCACCGACGCCGTCAAGCCCGCCATCGCCACGCTGCGTGACAGGCTGGCGGCAATCGACTGGACCACGCCCGCCATCGCCGCCGCCATCAAGGACACGTTGGCCGAGCACGGCCTGAAGATGCCGCAGCTGGCCATGCCGGTGCGCGTGCTGGTGATGGGCACGCCGCAGACGCCGTCGCTCGACGCCGTGCTGGCGCTGCACCGGCGCGAGCTTGTGCTGCAGCGCCTGGGCTGTTAGGATATACAGCTTTCATTCATTGACCGCGTGCCTGTTCAGGCACCGCGTTTCAAGTGAGGGCGTGCCCCGCCAGGGGCGCTCATCCCACCTCCGGCTTTTTGCAGTCGCGTTGGTGCCAGGGCCATCCTGGTGGCAGCGACTTGTCTCGTTCGGGCCATGCATCCATGTTGATGGATCGGCCTGTCCCGGTGCCCGAGCCGGCGCGCACGCCAGTTGCCGCGCCAGGGGCTGGCGGGCGCCCGACACCCGCGTCCCGCTGGCCTGGAGCCCCCAAGCCCTGTTCGCCTGCGCGCCCGGCTGGCCCCATCGAGGAGGGTTGAGCACGCATGTGTGGCATCGCAGGGGAAATACGGTTCGACGGCGACAGCGCCGATGCGGCGGCGCTGGCGCGCATGGCGGCGGCGCAGGCCCGGCGCGGCCCCGACGCCAGCGGCCTGCTGGTGCAGAACGCGCTGGGCGTGGCCCACCGGCGGCTGAAGATCATGGACCTCTCGGAGGGCTCGGCCCAACCGATGTTCGACCCGCTGCTGGGCCTGGGCATCGTCTTCAACGGCGCCATCTACAACCATGCCGAGCTGCGGCAGACGCTGAAGGCCAAGGGCTACCGCTTTTATTCGCACGGCGACACCGAGGTGCTGCTCAAGGCCTACCACTGCTGGGGCGAGGACTTCGTGCAGCGGCTCAACGGCATGTTCGCCTTTGCCCTGTGGGAGCAGGCCTCGGGCCGCGTGCTGCTGGGGCGCGACCGGCTGGGCATCAAGCCGCTGTACTACGCCCAGGGGCGCGGCTGGCTGCGCTTTGCCTCCACCCTGCCGGCGCTGCTGGCTGGCGGCGGGGTGGACACGGCGATCGACCCGGTCGGGCTGCACCACTACCTGTCGTTCCACGCCGTGGTGCCGCCGCCGCACACCGTGCTGGCCGGCGTGCGCAAGCTGCCGCCGGCCACGCTGATGCGCGTGGAGCCCGACGGCCAGCGCCACGAGCGCAGCTACTGGTCGCTCGACTTCACCCGCAGCGTCGAGGACGAAGCGCGCCCGTTCGACGAATGGCGCGAGCGGCTGCTGCAGGCCCTGCGCGCCGCCGTGCAGCGCCGCCTGGTGGCCGACGTGCCGGTGGGCGCGCTGCTGTCGGGTGGGGTCGATTCCAGCCTGATCGTCGGCCTGATGGTGGAAGCCGGCGTGCCCGAGCTGCGCACCTACAGCGTCGGCTTCGAGGACGTGGGCGGCGAGAAGGGCAACGAGTTCGAATACGCCGACATCGTGGCGCAGCGCTTCGCCACCGTGCACGAGAAGATCTTCGTGCCCGAGCAGCAGCTGCTCAGCCGCCTGCCCGAAGCCGTGGCCGCCATGAGCGAGCCGATGGTGAGCCACGACTGCATCGGCTTTTACCTGCTGTCGGAGGTGGTGTCGCGCCACAGCCGGGTGGTGCAAAGCGGGCAGGGCGCCGACGAGGTGTTCGGCGGCTACCACTGGTACCCAAAGCTGGCCGGCAGCCGGCAGCCGGTGGACGATTACCTGGCGGCCTTTCGCGACCGCGATATCGATGAGTACCGCGACACCGTGCAGCCGGCCTACCTGGCCGGCGATGCCTCGCGGGCGCTGGTGGCGGCGTACTTCGCCGCGCCCGGCGCCAGCGACCCGGTGGACCAGGCGCTGCGCCTGGACACCACGGTGATGCTGGTGGACGACCCGGTCAAGCGGGTCGACAACATGACCATGGCCTTCGGCCTGGAGGCGCGCGTGCCGTTTCTGGACCACACGCTGGTGGAACTGGCGGCGCGCATTCCGCCGCGCCACAAGCTGGCCGGCGGCGGCAAGGGCATCCTGAAGGAGGCCGCGCGCCAGGTGGTGCCGGCGCAGGTGATCGACCGGCCCAAGGGCTACTTTCCAGTGCCGGCGCTCAAGTACCTGCAGGGCGGCGTGCTGGACACCGTGCGCGATGCGCTGACGGGCCGCGCCGCGCGCGAGCGCGGGCTGTTCAGGGCCGATTACGTCGAGCGGCTGCTGGCCGACCCGGCCGCGCACATCACGCCCCTGCGCGGCTCCAAGCTGTGGCAGCTTGGGTTGCTGGAGTGGTGGCTGCAGACGCATTTGAAATGAAGCATGACTTCGCTTCGCTCAATGACTGGCGCTGGCGCGCCATGACAAATGACCAAGGCGCCGCGCTTGGCGATGGCTTCTTGTCATTGGTCATGCGCTCGTCAGAGCGCAGTCATTCGTCATGGGTTTCATGCCCTGGGGGTGGCGCGTGGGCACGATGGAAACGGGAATGAAGGAGGCACCATGATTCGCAAGCAGATCCAGCGCGGCGTGCGGTTTTCCAGGGGGCGCCTGCCCGAGGGCAGCAGCGGCGATCCGGGTGGTGTCGAGCGCGCGCCGACCGACCACATCGTCGACTGCGGCTGGGGGCGCCTGATCGCCGGCCACACCTTTGCGCAGCCGCAGGACATTGCCGATGCGCTGATGGCCGAGCGGCCGGGCCAGCGCGACATCGCCTTCTACGTCAGCAAGCCGCACGTGGTGGTGGCCTGCGCGCCGCAGCGGCTGTTCGTCGATCCGTCCGAAACCTTCCGGCTGTGGCTGGGCAGCTACACGCCCGCCACGGCGCTGCGCCGCGGCTTCACGGTGCGGCGGCTGCGCTCGCGCGCCGACGTGGCGGCCATCAACGCCATCTACCGCGCGCGCGGCATGGTGCCGGTGGACCCGGCCATGGTCTGGGGCCGGCGCGGCCAGCGCAGCCTGCTCTACGTGCTGGCCGAGGACCGCGCCAGCGGCGAGGTGATCGGCGTGGCCATGGGCCTGGACCACGCCCAGGCCTTTGGCGACGAGGCGCCCGAGGCCGGCGCCAGCCTGTGGGCGCTGGCGGTGGCGCCGCAGGCCACCCACCCCGGCGTCGGCGAGGCGCTCACGCGCTACCTGGCCGAGCAGTTCCAGGCCCGCGGGCGCGCGTTCATGGACGTGTCGGTGCTGCACGACAACCGCTTTGCAATCGAGCTGTACCTCAAGCTCGGCTTTCAGCCGATCCAGGTGTTTGCCGTCAAGCGGCGCAACGCCATCAACGAGCCGCTGTTCAGCGAATGGCCGGCGCCGCAGGACGGCGCGCTCAACCCCTACGCGCAAATCATCGTCGACGAGGCGCGCCGGCGCGGCGTGCGGGTGCAGATCGTCGATGCCGAGAACGGCTACTTTCGCCTCAGCCACGGCGGGCGCAGCGTGCTGTGCCGCGAGTCGCTGTCCGAGCTGACCAGCGCCGTGGCCATGAGCCGCTGCGCCGACAAGCGCGTCACCCACCGGGTGCTGGCGGCCGCCGGGCTGCGCGTGCCGGCGCAGCAGCTGGCCGGCAGCGTCGAGGACAACCAGGCCTTTCTGGCCGCGCACGGCAGCGTGGTGGTCAAGCCCATCGACGGCGAGCAGGGGCAGGGCATCGCGGTGGACCTGCGCACCCCCGAGGAGCTGGCCGAGGCCATCGAGCAGGCGCGCCGCTTTGGTGACCGCACCCTGCTCGAGCAGTTCTGCCCGGGCGACGACCTGCGGGTGGTGGTCATCGACCACCAGGTGGTGGCCGCCGCGATGCGCCGGCCCGCCGCGGTGGTGGGCGACGGCGAGTCCAGCATCGAGGATTTGATCGCCAAGCAGAGCCGCCGGCGCGCCGCCGCCACCGGCGGCGAGTCGCGTATCCCCATGGACGCCGAGACGCGCCGCTGCCTGGCCGCCGCCGGCCATGCGCTGGACGACGTGCTGCCGCCGGGCCAGCGGCTGGAAGTGCGCCGCACCGCCAACCTGCACACCGGCGGCACCATCCACGACGTGACCGACCGGCTGCATCCCGCGCTGCGCGCCGCGGCCGAGCAGGCCTCGCGCGCGCTCGACATCCCGGTGACGGGGCTGGACCTGATGGTGCGCGCCGTCGACGAGCCCGACTACGTGATCATCGAGGCCAACGAGCGCCCCGGCCTGGCCAACCACGAGCCGCAGCCCACCGCGCAGCGCTTCATCGACCTGCTGTTTCCGAACACGCGCACGCAAGAGGAACCATGACCGAATCCGTCCAGCAGGCGCTGCCTGCGCTCGATCTCGGGTTTCTGGAGGAAACCTTGTTGCAGCTGATGGCCATCCCCAGCCCGGTGGGGCTGACCGACGGCGTGGTGCGCTACACCGCGGCGCGGCTCGAGGCCATCGGGCTGCGCCATGAAATCACCCGCCGCGGCGCCATCCGCGCCACGCTGGCCGGGCGCGAACCCAAGCCAGCGCGGGCCGTGGTGGCGCACCTGGACACGCTGGGCGCCATGGTGCGCAGCCTGCAGCCGAACGGGCGCCTGGGGCTGATGCCCATCGGCCACTGGTCGGCCCGCTTTGCCGAGGGCTGTCGCGCCACGGTCTACACCGACAACCACCAGTACCGCGGCACCTGCCTGCCGCTGAAGACCTCGGGCCACGCCTTTGGCGACGCCATCGACAGCCAGCCGATCGGCTGGGACCAGGTGGAATTGCGCGTCGATGCGCCGGTGCATGGCGCCGACGACCTGAAGGCCGCCGGCTTCAACGTCGGCGACTGGGTGGCCTTCGACCCGCAGCTGGAGATCCTGCCCAACGGCTACATCAACTCGCGCTACCTGGACGACAAGGCCGCGGTGGCGGCCCTGCTGTGCGCCTGCAAGGCCCTGGTCGACGCCGGGGCCACGCCGCCGGTCGACGTGCATCCGCTGTTCACCATCACCGAGGAAGTCGGCTCGGGCGCCTCGGTGGTGCTGCATGGCGACATCGCTGAAATGGTCAGCCTGGACATCGCCATCGTCGCACCCGGCCAGAACTCCAGCGAGCATGCGGTGACGATCTGCATGCAGGACCTGTCGGGCCCGTTCGACTACCACCTCTCGCACAAGCTGATCGACCTGGCAGCAGCCCACGGCATCGCGCACCGGCGCGACGTGTTTCGCTTCTACCGCTCGGATTCGGCCGCCGCCGTCGAGGCCGGCAACGACATCCGCACCGCGCTGATCGGCTTCGGCGCCGACGCCTCGCACGCCTACGAGCGCACCCACCGCGACGCCCTCGAGGCGCTCGGCCGCCTCAGCGCCGCCTACATGCTGAGCGACCCGGTGGCCCAGCGCGACCGCCGCACGCTGGGCACGCTGGACGGCTTCACCGAGCAGATCGCGCCGTGCGACATGCAGGTTCCGGTGACGCAGCTGCCCGATCCGGAGGGCTTCATCGACTCGCCGGCGCAGGACTGATCGGCTGTCTTTGTCAGCGCCTTGCAACGAGAAAACGCAGGGCTTGCACTGCGCGGCCAAAACAGCATATAATGCGAGGCTCGACACCCACGAGGGGGTATAGCTCAGCTGGGAGAGCGCTTGCATGGCATGCAAGAGGTCAGCGGTTCGATCCCGCTTACCTCCACCAAGGTTGTCGAACAGTCCAGGTTTTGACCCTATCGTCTAGAGGCCTAGGACACCACCCTTTCACGGTGGGTACCGGGGTTCGAATCCCCGTAGGGTCGCCAAGTTTGGCTGCACTTGGCCCGCAAGGGCGCAACGCAGCTACCGACGCGGAGTGGTAGTTCAGTCGGTTAGAATACCGGCCTGTCACGCCGGGGGTCGCGGGTTCGAGTCCCGTCCACTCCGCCAAGTAAATCAACGGGTTGCGCGCGAAAGCCGCAACCCGTTTTGTTTTGTCCAAGCCGGCCAATCCCTCCTCATGACCACACTCGATCATGATGTGTACATGCGCATGGCGCTGTCGCTGGCGGAGCAGGGCCGGCTGATCTGTCCGCCCAATCCGGCCGTGGGTTGCGTGCTGGTGGCTGCCGGTGGCCAGGTGATTGGGCAGGGTCATACACAGGCGGTGGGGCAGGCGCACGCAGAGATCATGGCGCTGCGCGATGCGGCGGCGCGCGGCTTGCCGGTGCGCGGCGCGACGGCCTACGTGACGCTGGAGCCGTGCGCGCACCAGGGGCGCACCGGGCCGTGCTGCGATGCGCTGGCGGCGGCGGGCATCGGCCGGGTGGTGGCGTCGCTGCAGGACCCGAACCCGCGCGTGGCGGGCGATGGCTTGGCGCGGCTGCGGGCGGCCGGAGTCGAGGTGGTGCTGGGGCCGGGTGCGGAGGCTTCGCGCGAGCTGAACCTGGGCTTCTTCAGCCGCATGACGCGGGGCACGCCCTGGGTGCGCCTGAAGGCCGCCAGTTCCATCGACGGACGCACCGCGCTGCCGAATGGCCACAGCCAGTGGATCACGTCGGCAGCGGCGCGCGAGGATGGGCACGCTTGGCGCGCGCGCGCCTGCGCGGTGCTGACGGGCATCGGCACGGTGCTGGCGGACGACCCGCAACTCAACGTGCGCCTGCCGGACGTGATCCGCCAGCCGGCGCTGGTCATCGTGGACAGCCGGCTGCAAACGCCCACCACCGCCAAACTGTGGCAGGTCGCCCGGCGCCAGGTGCTGGTCTACACCGCCAGCGACGATTCAGCGCGCGCCGAAGCCTTGCGCGCGCACGGGGCGCAGGTGTTGACGCTGCCCAA
>JAEXBL010000059.1 GCA_023394015.1 Pseudomonadota bacterium
CGCCGAAGGCCTGCCGGCTGACGCGCCCGCCGCCTCGCGGGTCGGCGGCGAGGTGCGCTACGAGGTGGTGCTCGACTGGCCCACGTTCGAGCGCTGGCTGGCGAAAATCGAGGCCGCCGGGCTGACCGCGCTGGACACCGAAACCACCTCGCTCGACGACATGCAGGCGCGCATCGTCGGCCTCTCGGTCAGCGTGGCGCCGGGCGAGGCGGCCTACATCCCGCTGGCCCACGAAGGCCCCGACGCGCCGGCGCAGCTGCCGCGGGACGAGGTGCTGCAAAAACTCAGGCCCTGGCTGGAGAACCCGGCGAAGAAAAAGCTCGGCCAGCACATCAAGTACGACCGCCACGTGTTCGCCAACCACGGCATCGAGGTGGCCGGCTACGTGCACGACACCATGCTGCAAAGCTACGTGCTCGAAGTGCACCGCCCGCACGGCCTGGCCAGCCTGGCCGTGCGGCACCTGGGCCGCAGCGGCCTCGATTACGAAGACTTGTGCGGCAAGGGCGCGCACCAGATCCCGTTCGCCCAGGCGCCGTTCGACAAGGCGGCGCACTACGGCGCTGAGGACGCCGACCAGACGCTGGACGTGCATCTGGCCCTGTGGCCGCGCCTGGAGCAGCAGGCCGGCCTGCGGCGCATCTACGAGCTGGAGATCGCCACCAGCGAGGTGCTCTACCAGATCGAGCGCCACGGCGTGCTGATCGACAGCGACCTGCTGCGCCAGCAAAGCCACGAGCTGGGCCAGCGCATCCTGGCGCTGGAGCAGGAGGCGCACGCGCTGGCCGGCCAGCCCTTCAACCTGGGCAGCCCCAAGCAGATCGGCGAGATCTTCTTCGACAAGCTCGGCCTGCCGGTGGTCAAGAAAACCGCCACCGGCAAACCCAGCACCGACGAGGAGGTGCTGGAAAAGCTGGCCGAGGACTACCCGCTGCCGGCGCGCATCCTGGAGCACCGGGGCCTGGCCAAGCTGAAAAGCACCTACACCGACAAGCTGCCGCAAATGGTCAACCCCGCCACCGGCCGCGTGCACACGCACTACGCGCAGGCGGTGGCCGTCACCGGGCGACTGGCCAGCAACGATCCGAACCTGCAGAACATCCCCATCCGCACCGCCGAGGGCCGGCGCATCCGCGAGGCCTTCATCGCGGCGCCGGGGCACGTGGTCGTCAGCGCCGACTACAGCCAGATCGAACTGCGCATCATGGCCCACCTGTCGGGCGACGAGGCGCTGCGCCGCGCCTTCACCGACGGCCTGGACGTGCACCGGGCCACTGCTGCCGAGGTGTTCGGCCTGGCGCCGGATCAGGTCAGCAGCGAGCAGCGCCGCTACGCCAAGGTCATCAACTTCGGCCTCATCTACGGCATGAGCAGCTACGGCCTGGCGCGCAACCTCGGCATCGACAACACCGCCGCGCGCAACTACATCGAGCGCTATTTCGAGCGCTACCCCGGTGTCAGGAAGTACATGGACGACACGCGCGCCGCCGCCAAGGCCCAGGGCTATGTCGAGACCGTGTTCGGCCGCCGCCTGATCCTGCCCGAGATCAACAGCCCCAACGGCCCGCGCCGCGCCGCCGCCGAGCGCGCCGCCATCAACGCCCCCATGCAGGGCCCGGCGGCCGCCCTGATCAAGATGGCGATGGTGGCGGTGCAGGACGTGCTGCAAAAGGAACAGCGCGCCACCCGCATGATCATGCAGGTGCACGACGAACTGGTGCTGGAGGTGCCCGAGGCCGAACTCGACTGGGTGAAGACCGAGGTGCCGCGCCTGATGGCCGGCGTGGCCCAGCTCAGCGTGCCCCTGCTGGCCGAGGTGGGCGCGGGGCCGAACTGGGAGCAGGCCCATTGAGGCGCCAGGGCCAGCCAAGGGTCGATCGCACCGCAACTGATCGCGGCTCCACGGCCCTTGCCGCGCGGCAGCGCCGGTGGCAGCGCCTGGCCACGGCCCTGGTGGCGCTGGCACTGCTGCTGATCGCCTTTTCGTTCTACGCTGGTCAGCGCCGGGTGCAGGTGCAGGTGCAGGTGCAGGGGCCGTGGGGGCTGGCGGCGGTGCCCGGCGGCGCGTGGCTGTCGGTCGATCAGCAGCTTTGGCGGCTGGATGCCTCTGGCCGTCGCCAGCGAATCGTGGATACGGCCGCGCTGGGCGGCACCGTGGGCCTGCTGGCGGCGCACCCCACAGGCGGCCTCATGGCCTGGGCACGCCACAGCACCACCCTGTACCTGCTGGACGCATCGAGCGGGGCGCTGCTGCGGCGCATAGAGCCGGCCTGGCCCGAGGATTTGCGCCGCCACGCCGACGAGGCGATTCACCTGGCGGTGGCGCCGGATGGCAGCTTTGCGGTTGCAACCGGTGGCGGGCACGCGGTGGCCCTGTTTGATGCGCAGGGCCAGTTTCAGGCGCGCTCGCCGGCCGGCACCTACCGCTTCACCAACGGCCTGTGGTGGAGCGACGGCTGGTGGACCACCGACACCAACGGCATGGCCCTGGTGAAGCTGCATCCGCAGGAGTTGACCGAGATCCGTCGCATCGCCCTGAAGGATGCGGACGGCCCCTGGCTTTTTCTGGGCGAGGCGGTGGCGTCGCAGGGTGCCGCGCACGACGGGCGGACGCCGCTGGCCACCTTGTCCCGCCTGTCCAACGGGATGGAGTATGGCCAGCTCGTGGACGTGTTCGACAGCGGCGCCCAGCGCGCGTTCGAGCAGCCGCCGCCGCAGAACGAGCTGGCCGAGGCGCTCGGACAAGTGCTGGTGCCCCGGGCGATCGCGTGGGTGGGCGGCCGCCTGCTGGCGGTCGATGGCCTCAGCTTCAACCTGAGGACCTGGGACGCCGACCGCCACTTGCAGGCGGACTGGGGCGATGCGAACGTGCGCGCGGAACTGCAGCAGCGGCTGGCCGAGCGCGAGCGCTGGCGGGGGTGGTATGCGCTGTCGCTGACGGTGGCGGTGCTGCTGCTGGTGGCGGGCTTGTTGTTCCTCGCCTGGGCCAAGCGCCTGGAGCGGCGCCTGAAGCTGGCCCGGCTCGATCCCGAGCTGGCGCAACGCCTGGTGCAAGACCCCAAGTGGCAGCCCGGCATCGCCGGGCAGGCGCCCGCACCGCCGTGGTGGCGGCAGGCGCTGCTGCTGATCTGGCTGCTGCTGCCGCTGCTGGTGCTGGTCGGGGCGGTTCAGGCGAGCCTGTTTGCGGCCGTGGTGCGTGGGCTGGCGTCGCCGGCGCTGGGCCTGACTGCGGATGGGCGCTGGGCGGCGCTCATGGCCTTCGTGGTCGTGGTCATGGTGCTGGGCGGCATCCTGATGCTCTGGAGCATCGCCAGGGTCCAGTCCCACCCTGAACTGGAAGGCTGGACCAACCGCGCCGCGCAGCGCATGCTGGCGCGGCCCGACGTTTTCTGGGCGCTGCGCCAGGCGGGCGAACAGCCGCGTGAGGCCCTGGTGCTGATTCCGCGCTGGGGCATGGCGCCGCCGCGCTGGATCGTGCTGACCAACCAGCGCTTGTTGGTGTTCCGCATGAACCTGCACGACGCCCGGCTGGAGCAAGCGTGGCCACGGCCAGCCGTGCGTGCAGCGACGCTGGGCCGTGGGGGAAACGCCGCCAGTGCGCGTCGGCCGCAGTTTTTTCCCTTGCTGCGCCTGCAACTGCGGGGTGGAGAAACCATCGTGGGGCGACCGTCTTGCCTGCCGGCGGCCCAGCGGCTGGTCAGCCTGCTGCAGCGGACGGCGCCGGCCAAGGCCGCCATGGGCGGCAAGAGCGCCACGGCGCGCAACCGCCATGCCGACGAAGCCAGGGCGGGCTCGCCCGATCAGGGCCTGGCGGTCAGGCAGACCCTGGCGTCGCTGCTGCTGCCGGGAGCCGGCCAGTGGTGGCAGGGCCGCCATGCCACGGCCCTGTGGATGCTGGTGCCGTGGCTGCTGCTCGTCCTGAACCTGGCCTTCGTGGCGTGGATGGCCTGGGGACCGCGCACGGAAGTGCCGGCCCACATGCTCTGGCTGTCTGCGGCGCTGCCGGTCGCGGCGGCCATCGTGGCCGCGACCGACGCATGGCGCATGCGCTGAATCAGGTCAAAACAGGCTGCGGCGCTTGTCCGGCAAGCGCGGGCAGCGCTTGTTTTTGCAGTGATCAGGGCGTCAGCCCTGCGCCTCCAGGTGGTACTGCGTCACCCGCTCCACCTCGTTCCTGCTGCCCAGGATCACGCTGACGCGCTCGTGCAGTTGCTGGGGTTGCACGTCCATGATGCGCTCGCGGCCGTTGGTGGCGGCGCCGCCGGCCTGCTCGATCAGCCAG
>JAEXBL010000071.1 GCA_023394015.1 Pseudomonadota bacterium
ACATCACGTCGATCATGGCCGGGCCGCCGCCCTTGTAGGCCACGTGCTGCAGCTCGGTCTTGGCCAGCAGGTTGAACAGTTCGCCGGCCAGATGCTGCGCCGAGCCGGGGCCGGCCGAGGCGTAGTACACGTGCTCCTTGGCGCCCGGACGGCCCAGCCTGATCAGGTCGGCCACGCTGCGCACTTCATACGAGGGCGTGACCACCAGGACGTTGGGCACGCGCAGCAGCAGGGACACCGGCGCGAACGCCGTCAGCGTGTCGAACTGCATCTTCGAATGCAGGGCGGGATTCTGCGCGTGGTTGGAGGCGTCCAGCATCAGCGTATAGCCGTCCGGCTTGGCCTTGGCCACGACCGCGCCGCCTATCATGCCGCCGGCGCCGCCGCGGTTTTCGATGACGACCGGCTGGCCCAGTTCCGCGGCCAGCCTGGGGCCGATCAGGCGCGCGACCACGTCCACCGTGCCGCCGGGCGGATAGGTGACGACCAGCGTGACGGCGCGTTCGGGATAGGCGGCGCTCGCGGCGCCGGCGGCGCCGGCGAGCAGGCCGGCGGCCGCGTACAGGGCGCCGCGGCGCGCCAGGCGTTGGAACAGGTGGGTCATGGTTTGTCTCCTTGGAATCTGAACAGCCGCAGCGGCGTGTCGGCAAGCACCGTGCGCCGCTGCACGGGATCGTCGATCCAGGCGTCAAGCCACCGGACAGCGGCGGAAAAGGACGCCAGATGGCGATGTTCGGTGTGAGGCCAGTCGCTGCCCCACATGAGGCGGGCGGCCGTGTAGGCGTCGAGCAGCTGCCGCGCGGCGATCCGCCCGGACGTCGTACAGGCGGACGCCGTCCAGTTGCGGTAGGGGGCCGACAGCTTGACCCAGACGCGGCCGCTGTCGGCCTGGCGCAGCAGGTACTGGAAGCCGGGATCGGCGACGCCCAGCGCGGGATCGGGGCGGCCGAAATGGTCCACCACCACGCGGCATTGCGCGGCCAGCAGCGCCGGCAGGATGTCCGGCAGGCGCGCGGCCGGCAGATGCACTTCGACGTGCCAGCCCAGCGCATTGACGCGCGCCAGCAGCGTGCGCCAGCCGGGCAGGCGCAGGTCCGGCACGGGCAGCCCGATCAGGTTCAGCCGGATGCCGACCACGCCCGCCTCGGCCAGCGCCAGCAGATGTTCGGCGGGGACGCCGGGCGCCACCACCGCGACGCCGCGCAGGCGCGCGGGCGCGGCGCGCAGGGCCTCGACCAGGTGGCTGTTGTCGGACCCCAGGAAACTGGGCTGCACCAGCACGCCGTGGCCGAGCCCGTGCGCGTCCAGCAAGGCGAGGTAGTCGGCCGGCGTGGCGTCGTGGTCGGGGCTGTGGCGGCGCGTGGCGGCCAGCGCCAGCCCGCGGTGGAATACGTGGGCGTGGGTGTCGACGGATTTCGGCTCGGTGCGTGTGTCCATAAGCCGGGATTCTAAGAACGCGCTGTATAGTTTTCTATTTGGTAAAACTGTTTTATGTATATCGAATCGATATGGAAACCAGGCACTTGCGTTACTTCCTGGCCGTGGTGGACCACGGCAGCGTCAGCCGCGCGTCGGAGTGGCTGGGCATCGCGCAGCCGGCCTTGAGCCAGGCGCTGGGCCGCATGGAGCAGGACCTGGGCGTGCGCCTGTTCGAGCGCTCGCGCCGCGGCGCCGCGCCCACGCCGGCGGCGCTGGCCATACTGGAGGACGTGCGGACCAGCGTGGCGCGCATCGACGCGGCGGCGCAACGGGCGCGCGAGATCGGCCGCGGCAGCGCGGGGCAGCTGACCATCGGCCTGGTGTCCTCGGCCCTGTTCGACACCTTGCCGCGCGCGCTGCGCGAATTGCGCCGGCAGGCGCCGGGCGTGCGCGTGATCCTGCGCGAAATGAGCAACGCCGAGCAGGCCGAAGCCTTGCAGACCGGCGAAATCGACCTGGGCCTGATGCACACGCCGGTCGCCGTGGGCGGGCGCATGCGCGAGCGGCTGCTGCTGCGCGACCGTCTGGTGGCGGCGGTGCCGGACGAGCTGGAGGTGGCCGAAGACGGCAAGGTCTCGATGGCGCAGATCGCCCGGGCCGGCCTGGTCATGTACCCGCAGGCGCAATTGCCGGCCTTTTACGCGGGCATTCTCGACGCCATGCGCAAGGGCGGCCACGACGCGCAGGTGGCGCAGGAGGCCAACCGCACGCTGACCGTGCTGGCCTGCGTGGCCGGCGGCTGCGGCGTGGCGCTGCTGCCCAGCTGGATACGCTCGATGAACTTCGCCGGGGTGCGCTTTTGCGAGGTGCGCGACGGCCAGCGCCTGCCCGCCTTCGACCTGAGCGCGATCTGGCCCGCCCGCTCCGTGCCCACGCTGGCCGATCTGTTCGCCAGCCTGGACCTGGGCGGCCGCATCGAAGGCCGCGCCGGCCGCAACGCTTAAGCCAGGCTTAAAGCGGCCGCCATCCCCGGAACCTGGCGGCAAGCTCCCGTCTAACCAGAAACGGTTGGAGGACTTTGCCCATGGATCTGAACTGGCAACAGCAACTTGCCGAAAGCGCGCTGTGGCTCGCGCAGGCGTTCGGCATCAGCGCCGTCGCCCTGGCGCTGGCCGCGATGGCGCTGGCGCGCACCACGGACTGGGGCCGCAAGTTCTGGCGGTTGGCCTGGCCTTACCTCGATCCGCGCCGCAGCCTGCGGCCCTTGCTGACCGTGGCGCTGCTGCTGTTGCTGGCCATGTTCGCGGTGCGCATGACCGTGCTGTTTTCGTTCTGGTACAACGGCTTCTACAGCGCGCTGCAGGCGCTGGACCAGTCGGCGTTCTGGCGCTTTCTGGGCATATTCTCGGTGCTGGCCTGCGTGCACGTGGCGCGCACGCTGGTCGACAGCTACGCCGGCCAGGCCTTCGACATCCGCTGGCGCGTCTGGCTCAACGAGCGCCTGACGCGCGACTGGCTGGGCGCCGGCGCGTATTACCGCGGCCATTTCCTGGATGCGCCGGTGGACAACCCCGACCAGCGCATCGAACAGGACATCGCCATGTTCGTCACCGGCTCGCGCACGCTGGCGATCGGCGCGCTGAGCGCGGTGGTGTCGCTGGTGGCGTTCACCGCCATCCTGTGGAACCTGTCGGGCGCGCTCACGGTGGCCGGCGTGGAGATCCCGCGCGCCATGGTGTTCATGGTGTATCTCTACGTGATCGTGGCCACGCTGTTCGCCTTCAGGATCGGGCGGCCGCTGATCCGGCTGAACTTCCTGTCCGAACGCCTCACCGCGAATTTCCGCTATGCGCTGGTGCGCCTGCGCGAGAACGCCGAGAATGTCGCGTTCTACCAGGGCGAGGAAGTGGAGCGCGCCACGCTCTGGACGCGGTTCACGGCCTACGTCGCCAACCTGTGGGCGCGCGTGTACCGGGGCCTGAAGTTCGACGGCTTCAACCTGTCGG
>JAEXBL010000150.1 GCA_023394015.1 Pseudomonadota bacterium
CCATCGCAATGACGATGCGCTGGCGCTGGCCGCCCGACAGCTGGTGCGGATAGGAGTCGTAGATGCGCTCCACGTCCGGCAGGTGCACCGACTGGAACATCTCCAGCACCTTGGCGCGGCGCTCGGCGGCCGACATGTTCTTGCGGTGCAGGCGCAGCACCTCGTCGACCTGCTTGCCGACCGTGTGCACCGGGTTGAGCGCGGTCATGGGTTCCTGGAACACCATGGCCATGCGGGTGGCGCGCATCTCGCGCAGGCGGCGCTGGGTGGCGCCGACCACGTCTTCGCCCTCGACCCGGATCGAACCGGCGCTGACGGCCAGCACGCCCGGCGGCAGCAGGCCCATGACGGCCAGCGACGTGACCGATTTGCCGGAGCCGGATTCGCCGACGACGCACACCGTTTCGCCGGCGTGCACGTCCAGGCTGAGGTTGCGCACCACACGGTTGCCGGCGCCGGCGACTTCCACCGACAGGTTGCGGATGGCCAGCACGGCGGACGAGGTATCGCCCGCGGGGGGAGTGGGGGTATAGGTCATCGGCATCAGATCCTGCGCACCATTTTCGGGTCCAGCGCGTCGCGCAAGGCGTCTCCCAGGATGTTCACGCTGAGCACGGTCAGCGACAGGAACAGCCCGGGAAACAGAATCAGCCCGGGCAGCATGCGGAAATACATGCGGCCTTCGGACATGATGTTGCCCCACGAGGCGATCTCCGGCGGGATGCCCGCGCCCAGGAAGCTGAGGATGGCCTCGGTCAGCATCGCGGAGGCGAAGACGTAGGTGCCCTGCACGGTCAGCGGCGCGATGGTGCTGGGCACCATGTGGCGCCACAGCAGCAGCGGCAGCGGCGTGCCCAGGGCCAGCGCGGCCTCGACGTAGGGCTCGCCGCGCACCGTCAGGATCTGGCCGCGCACCAGCCGCACCACGCGCGGGATTTCCGGGATGGTGATGGCCACCAGCACGGTGGCCAGGCTGGCGCCCGTGACCGACACCAGGGCGATCGCCAGCAGGATGCCGGGGATGGCCATGATGGCGTCCATGGTGCGCATGATGATCCCGTCGAGCGAGCGGAACCAGCCGGCGATCACGCCGATGACCAGCCCGATCGCGACGCTGACCACCGCCGCGCCCAGGCCCGCGATGAGCGAGACGCGCGCGCCGTAGGCCACGCGCGACCAGACGTCGCGGCCGAAGGCGTCGGTGCCGAACAGGTAGTCGGTGAAGGGCTGCTTCAGGCGCGCGCCCGGATTGATCAGCGTGGGATCGACCGTGCCCAGCAGCGGGGCGAACAGCGCGATGACGACGATGGCGGCCAGCACCGCCAGCGCCAGCATGACGGGCCAGCTTCTGAGGCCCTGGCGGATCTGCCGCCAGGCCGTGGTCTGAGGATTGCCGCCGCCGGGCAGGTCGGCGACGTCGGTTGGCGTTTGCATGGTTCGGACCCCTACCTAGTATCTGATGCGCGGGTCGAACACCGTGTAGGCGCAATCGACAACCAGATTGATGAACACGTAGACGAACGCGAAGAACAGCGTCAGGCCCTGGATGACCGGATAGTCGCGCGCGAGCACGGCCTCCACCACCAGCCGGCCCAGGCCGGGGATGTTGAACACCGATTCGGTCACGACCACGCCGCTGATCAGCAGCGCGATGCCCAGGCCCACCACCGTGGCGATGGGCACGGCCGCGTTGCGCAGCGCGTGTCCCAGCAGCACGCCGGTCTCGCCCAGGCCCTTGGAGCGGGCCGTGCGGATGAAGTCCTCGCCCATCACTTCGATCACGCTGGTGCGCGTGATGCGCGCGATCAGCGCCACGTAGACCGTGGATAGCGCCAGCGACGGCAGGATCAGCCGGTGCAGGTACGGCCAGAAGCCCTTGGCCAGCGGCGTATAGCCCTGCACGTTGAACCAGCCCAGCTTGATGGCGAACAGCCAGATCAGCAGGTAGCCGGTGACGAACACCGGCACGGAAAAGCCCAGCACCGAGAAGCCCATCACCGCGCGGTCCAGCAGCCGGCCCTGGCGCCAGGCCGCGAGTATGCCCAGCGGAATGGCGACGATCAGCGTGAAGACCAGGGTCAGCACCGCCAGGCTGAGCGAAGGCTCCAGGCGCTGGCCGATGAGCTTGGTGACCGGCACGCCGGACATGAGCGAGGTGCCCAGGTCGCCCTGCAGCAGCCTGCCGCCCCAGAGAAAGAACTGTTTTGCGACCGGCTGGTCCAGGCCCATCGTCTGCCGTATCTGCTCGATACGTTCAGGCGTGGCGCCGTCGCCGGCCATGATGATGGCCGGGTCCCCCGGGCTGAAGCGCAATATCGCGAAGACCACCACCGCGACCATCACCAGAACGGGGATGGTCGCGAGGAGCCGGCGCGAGACGAATGCCAGCATGTAATACCCCTTCAACAACGCTGCCCGTCAAGGGGCTTTCTTGACGTTCCAGAACGCGAACACCGGCGCGTGCACCAGGCCCGAGAGCTTGGCCGAATACACCGTGGGCACGGACATCTGGCCCAGCGGCACGTACAGACCCTCGTCGATGCCGATGCGCTGCACTTCGTCGGCGATCTTCTTCTGCTCGGCCGGATCGGAGGTCAGCGCCATCTTGGTGCGCAGTTCCTCGATCTTGGGGAAGTCGGGCCAGCCGAACCAGGCGTTGTCGCCGTTGGCGGCGGCCGGGGCCGAGCGCACCGGGTCCATTACGTCGGTGGCGTACCAGTTGGTGTTGTGGATGTTCCAGCCGCCTTCGGCGGGCGCGGCCTTGGAGGCGCGGCGCGTGGCCACGCTCTGCCAGTCCATCGCCGCCAGGTTGACGTTGAAGCCGGCCTTGCGCAGGGCCTGGGCCATCACCACGGGCTGGGCCGACAGCGTGCCCACGTCGGTGGCGTGCATCAGCAGCACCGGCGTGTTGTCGTAGCCCGCTTCCTTCAGCAGGGCCTTGGCCTTCTCGATGTTGGACGGCACCACCATGTCCTTGCCGATGTCGCTTTCCAGCGGCGTGCCGCAGCCCCACAGCGAAGCGCAGGTCTTCCAGTACTTGGGATTGCCCACCAGCGCCTTCATCACGTCTTCCTGGCCGATGGC
>JAEXBL010000159.1 GCA_023394015.1 Pseudomonadota bacterium
AGCTCGGGCAGCGCCGTCACGCGCGGCAGCCACCACCGGCGCAGCGCCAGCAGCGCGGCCAGCACGCCCAGCCCCCACGCCAGCACCAGCACCGCGGCGCGCGGCGCCAGCAGTTGCGTGAACTGGGCGCGGCCGGCGGCGTCCAGCGTCAGGTAGCTCAGGCCCAGCGCCAGCGCCCCCCACGCCGCCAGCGCCAGTGCGGCCAGCCCCAGCGGCTTGAGCAACAGGCGCCGGTTTCTCATCAGGCGCCAGCCTCCAGCATGTCGGCCACCTTCTGCACCAGCTCGCGGGTGGAAAAGGGCTTGGTCATGTAGGCGTTGGCGCCCAGCGCCAGGCCCTTGCTGATGTCGGTGTCGCGGCCCTTGGCGGTGAGCATCAGGATGCGCACGCCGTCCAGCGCCGGGTCGGCGCGCACCGCCTGGCAGACCTCGAAGCCGGTCTTGCCGGGCATCATCACGTCCAGCAGCACCAGGGCCGGGCGCTCGCGCTGGATGGTCTCCAGCGCCTGCACGCCGTCGGTGGCCACCAGCACCTGGTAGCCCTCGCGCTTCATCAGGTATTCCAGCGAGATGACGATGTTGGGCTCGTCATCGGCCACCAGCAATTTGGTCGTCATGTCGACTCTGTCTCCTGCGTCGCCTGCGCCGGGGGTTGCTGGGCAGCCGCCAGCAGCGGCAGGCTGAAGTAAAAGGTGGCGCCTTCCCAGGGGCGGGACTGCACCCCGATGCTGCCGCCATAGTGTTCCACGATTTGCCGGCTGATGGGCAGGCCCAGGCCAGTGCCCTGGCGCCGCTCGCGCGGGTCGCCCACCTGGCGGAACTTGTCGAAGGCCACGTGCTGCTCGCCCACCGAAATGCCGGGGCCGTTGTCGGCCACCGACACCGTCAGGCTGCGCTCGTCCACCGTCAGCCCGATGCGCACCAGCCCGGCACCGGCCGGCACCACCTTGACCGCGTTGGCCAGCAGGTTGAGCATGACCTGCTTGAGCTTGTCGGGGTCGGCGCGCACCAGCGGCGCCGGCGTGGCACCTTCGTCAGGCAGGGCCAGCTCGACCTGGCTGCCGTGCTCGCGGAACAGCTCGCGCGTGGTCTCCACCACCTGCAGCAGCAGCGCCCGCATGTCCACCTCGGTGTCGTGCCATTCGGCGCGGCCGGCCTCGATCTTGGCCAGGTCCAGCACCTGGTTGACCAGGCGCGACAGGCGCTCGGTCTCGGCCACCACGATGCCGATGAACTGCTGGCGCTGGCTGGCCGGCATCCGCGGGTCGTCGAGCATCAGCTCGGCCAGGGCGCGGATCGAGGTCAGCGGCGTGCGCAGCTCGTGGGTGACGGAGGACATGAACTCGTCCTTCAGCACGTCCAGGCTCTTGAGCTGCTCGTTGGCCTCGCGCAGCCGCGCCGTGGCCTCCTCCAGCGAGCGCGACTTGTCTTCCAGCGCACGCGAGTAGGCGCGCAGCTGCGAGGCCTCCTCCAGCATGCTCAACACGTCCTCGGTGGTCAGCGGCTCCTCCTTCGCCACCGAGGACACCAGCACCCGCGCCGAGGCGCCACCCACGGCGCCGGCCAGCTTGGTCTCGACGAAGCTGACGAAGCGCGCATCGGCGCGGTTGGCGGCGCCCTGGCCCCAGCGCCCGGCGTATTCGTCGAACATGGCCTGCGCGCGCTCGGCGCCGAAGAAGCGCACGCACAGCTGGCGCAGGTCCTCCACCCGCACCTCGCCGCGCCAGAACACCGGCGTGGCGGCGCCGCTGCGCCGGCCGGCATCGACGAACATCAGCGCCTGGCTGGTCTCGCGCGCCGAGGGCTCGCGCGCCAGCGACAGCGCCACATAGGCCGACAGGTTGAGCAGCAGGCTCCAGAACAGCGAGTGCGTCAGCGCGTCCAGCCCGGTGAGGCCGAACAGCGCCTCGGGCTTGAGCCAGGTCAGCCCGGCCGGGCCTTCGCGCACGAAGGTGTCGTCCATCCAGCCCGACTTGGCGATCGAGGGCAGCATCAGCGTGTAGGCCCAGATGCCGAAGCCCGCCGACAGCCCACCCAGCGCGCCCAGCCGGGTGCCGGCGCGCCAGTACATGCCGATCAGCGCCGCCGGCGCGAACTGCGCCACCGCGGCAAAGCTGATCAGCCCGATGCTGACCAGCGCGTAGGCCTCGCTGGCGACGTGGAAGTAGGCGTAGCCCAGCAGCAGCAGCAGCAGGATGGTGAAGCGCCGGATGTTGAGCAGGATGCGGGTCAGGTCGGTCAGGCCCTCGCCCAGCACCGTGCGCCAGCGCAGCAGCAGCGGCAGCACCAGCTCGTTGCTGACCATGATGGACACGGCGATGCTCTCCACGATGACCATGCCGGTGGCCGCCGACAGCCCGCCCACGAACACGAACAGCGCCAGCGCCTGCTGCCCCGCCGCCAGCGGCAGCGACAGCACGAAGTTGTCGGGGTTGGCGGACTGGCCGGCAAAGTGCAGCAGCCCGCCCAGCGCGATCGGCAGCACGAAGATGTTGATCGCCAGCAGGTAGACCGGGAACATCCAGCTGGCGCGGCGCAGGTGGCTCTCGTGCACGTTCTCCACCACCATGATCTGGAACTGGCGCGGCAGCATCAGCACCGCCAGCATGGCCAGCACGTTCATGGTGAACCAGTGCGGCCAGGCAAAGGGCGTGCCCTGCTCCAGCCGCATCAGGTTGCGCAGCTCGGGCTGGGCGTGGGCGCGCGTGAAGATGTCGGCAAAGCCGTTGAACAGCCCGTAGGTGACGAAGGCGCCCACGGCCAGAAAGGCCACCAGCTTGACCAGCGACTCGAAGGCGATGGCCGCCACCATGCCCTCGTGCCGCTCGGTGGTGTCCAGGTGGCGGGCGCCGAAGATCATGGTGAAACCGGCCAGCACCAGCGCCAGATAGAAGGCGCCGTCGCGGCTCCACGGCACCTGCGTGGTCGACTCGGCCACGCCGGGCGAGGTCAGCAGCCCGTAGGCCGCCGACACCGCCTTGAGCTGCAGCGCGATGTAGGGCACCACGCCGACGATGGCGATCAGCGTCACGCCCACCGCCAGCAGGCGGCTCTTGCCGTAGCGGCTGGCGATGAAGTCGGCGATCGAGGTGATGCGCTGCACCTTGGCGATGCGCACGATCTTGCGCAGCACCAGCCAGCCCAGCACCATGGCCAGGGTCGGGCCCAGGTAGGTCGGCAAAAACCACAGCCCGCCGC